>NZ_BNTL01000003.1:0-138271 GCF_022179005.1 Pseudomonas sp. PAGU 2196
GCGCTCGATCTCCCAGGCGCTAAAAATCTAACGCCCTACACCCGCACGCCCCCAACCCAATTCCCGCCACCCCCCGATGTCCTTTATGATGCCCGCCATGATCAGAGACCCTTTCGAACGACTCGGCCTGGACCGCGAGGTCCTCACCGTCAGCCAGCTCAACGGCCGCGCCCGGGTGCTGCTGGAAGACGTATTCCGCAGCGTCTGGGTGGAAGGCGAGATTTCCAACCTCGCCCGCCCGGCCTCCGGCCACATGTACTTCACCCTCAAGGACAGCGGCGCCCAGGTGCGCTGCGCGCTGTTCCGCCAGAACGCCACGCGGGTCCGCCAGGCCCTGCGTGATGGCCTCGCGGTGCGGGTGCGTGGCAAGGTCTCGCTGTTCGAGGGGCGTGGCGACTATCAGCTGATTCTCGACACCGTCGAACCAGCCGGGGACGGCGCCCTGCGCCTGGCGTTCGAGGCCTTGAAAGAAAAACTCGGCGCCGAAGGCCTGTTCAGCGCCGAACGCAAGAAGCCGCTGCCGGCCCACCCACAGCGCATCGGCATCATCACCTCGCCCACCGGCGCTGTGATCCGCGACATCATCAGCGTATTCGGCCGCCGCGCCCCGCAGGTCGAACTGAACCTGATCCCCACGGCGGTACAGGGCCGCGAGTCCATCGCCCAGATCGTGCGCGCCGTACAACTGGCCGACAGCCTCGGTTTCGATGCGCTGATCCTGGCGCGCGGCGGCGGCTCACTGGAAGACCTGTGGAGCTTCAACGAGGAAGCCGTGGCACGTGCCGTGGCCGCCTGTGTCACGCCCATCGTCAGCGCCGTTGGCCATGAGACCGACGTGTCGATCTGCGATTTCGTCGCCGACGTACGCGCCCCCACGCCATCGGCCGCCGCCGAACTGCTGGCCCCCGACAACAGCGGCCTGCAGCAACGCCTCGACGGCCTGCAACGGCGCCTGCTGCTGCGCATGCAAAACCGCCTGAGCCACGACCGCCTGCGCGTGGAATCGCTGGCCCGACGCCTGCGCCATCCGGGTGAGCGCCTGCGCCAGCAAGCCCAGCGCCTGGACGACCTGGACATGCGCCTGCGTCGCGCCTTCCTGAACAACCTCAACCAGCGCCGCGAGCGCCTGGGGCGCCTCGACACGCGCCTGGCCGCGCAACACCCGGGCCGCACCCTGAAGCTGCTCAACCAGCGCCTGGACAGCCTCGCCGAACGCCTGCCCCGGGCCATGCGCGAGGTGCTCAAGGACCGCCGCCAGCGCTTCCAGGCACAACTGCAGACGCTGCAAGTGGTCAGCCCGCTGGCCACCCTCGCCCGCGGCTACAGCATCCTGCTCGATGAGCGTGGCCAGGCCATCCGCAGCGCCGAGCAAACCCACAACGGCCAGCGCCTGACCGCCCGCCTCAATGAAGGCGAACTGCAGGTGCGCGTCGAAGACAACCACCTGACGCCCATCACCCTCTCACTACTGGACTGACCCATGCCCCGCCTGTTCGCGCCCCTGCTCGCCCTTTCCCTGCTGTTGCTGGCCAGCGGCGCCCAGGCCAGCTATATCACCCGCGCCTTGAACAAACCGGTGCCCGGCGGCGTGGCGGTGGTCGATCTAGGGCCCGGCAGCGCAGCGCCGAACGCGCGCTTTGACGGCAAGCCGGTCCTGGTGGTCAAGGAGCAGGACAACTGGTTGGCGATCGTCGGCATTCCGCTGACCCAGAAGCCCGGCACCGCGGTGTTGAACCAAGGTGGCCGCAACCTGCCCTTCACAGTCGGCAGCAAGAACTACCCCGAGCAGCGCATCACCCTGAAGAACACGCGCCAGGTCAACCCAAACCCGGCCGACCTCAAGCGCATCGACCGCGAGCTGGCCGAGCAGATCAAGGCCTACCGCAGCTTCAGCCCGACCTTGCCGAGCAACCTGATCCTCGACAAACCGGTCAGCGGCCCGCTGTCGAGCAAGTTCGGCGTGCGCCGCTTCTTCAACGGCGAAGAGCGCAACCCGCATGCCGGGCTGGACTTCGCCGTGCCGGCCGGCACGCCAATCAAGACCCCGGCCAATGGCCAGGTGATCCTGGTGGGGGATTACTTCTTCAATGGCCGTACCGTGTTCGTCGACCATGGCCAGGGCTTTATCAGCATGTTCTGCCACATGTCGAAGATCGATGTGAAGGTTGGCCAACAGCTGCGCCGAGGCGATGTGGTCGGGCGCGTGGGGTCGACCGGGAGGGCGACCGGGCCGCACATGCACTGGAATGTCAGCCTGAATGATGCTCGGGTCGATCCCGCTATCTTCATCGGCGCATTCCAGCCCTGAGATCGGCAGCGCCTGCTTCGCGGGTAAACCCGCTCCTACAGGGATCGCGAAACCCTGTGGGAGCGGGTTTACCCGCGAAGAGGCCGTCACAGTCGACATCACTTCCCCTCTGTTGCGCCATCGAAATATACCGCGCAACAATTCAAAGACCTGAATTAATTTTCAGCGATAAAATCTCGCCACTCAGCTTTTTTTAAGCATTTATCTCAATTTTTTACGAACACTTGCCATCCCTCACCCCACTGGTTAGGGTTGAGGCATGAAAACCTTCAGCACCCTCATTCTGCTCCGACAACATCGCAGCCTCTGCCTGGTCAGTGCCCGACTACCAGGGTGAATCGCGTCGCCTCGCCTTTTCATCTCGTTATTGCTCGGCAGGCCCGATCTCGGCCGCATACAAAAGGATTGCTTCCATGACCATGCTCAAAGACCCTTCGAAGAAATACCGCGCGTTCCCGACCATCGACCTGCCTGACCGTACCTGGCCGTCGAAAACCATCACTGCAGCGCCGATCTGGTGCAGCTCCGACCTGCGTGATGGCAACCAGTCGCTGATCGAGCCGATGGATTCGGAGAAGAAGCTGCGTTTCTGGAAGACTCTGGTGCAGGTTGGCGTGAAGGAAATCGAAGCCTCGTTCCCGTCCGCTTCGCAAACCGATTTCGACTTCGTACGTACCCTGATCGAAGACGGCCACATCCCGGACGACACCACCATCCAGGTGCTGACCCAGGCCCGTGAAGACCTCATCGCCCGTACGTTCGAATCGCTGCGCGGCGCCAAGAAGGCCATCGTCCACCTGTACAATGCCACTAGCCCGTCGTTCCGCCGCATTGTCTTCAACCAGGACAAGCAAGGCGTAAAAGACATCGCGGTGAACGCGGCCAAACTGTTCGTCAAGTACGCCGCCCAGCAGCCGGAAACCCAGTGGACCTTCCAGTACTCGCCTGAAACCTTCAGCGCCACTGAACTGGAGTTCGCCAAGGAAGTCTGCGACGCGGTTATCGAGGTGTGGAACCCGACCCCTGAGCACAAGTTGATCCTCAACCTGCCGGCCACCGTAGAAGTCGCCACGCCGAACATCTACGCCGACCAGATCGAGTGGTTCTGCCGCAACATCAGCCGCCGTGACAGCGTGATCATCAGCCTGCACTGCCACAACGACCGCGGCACCGGCATCGCCGCCACCGAATTGGGCCTGATGGCCGGCGCCGACCGCGCCGAAGGCTGCCTGTTCGGCAACGGCGAGCGTACCGGCAACGTCGACCTGGTGACCTTGGCACTGAACCTCTACACCCAGGGCATCGACCCGCAGCTGGACTTCTCCGACATCGACGGCGTGCGCAAAGTCGTCGAAGAGTGCAACCAACTGCCGGTGCACCCACGTCACCCGTACGTGGGCGACCTGGTCCACACCGCGTTCTCCGGCTCGCACCAGGACGCCATCCGCAAGGGCTTCGCCAAGCAACAGGAAGGCGAGCTGTGGGAAGTGCCCTACCTGCCGATCGACCCGGCCGACATCGGCCGCAGCTACGAGGCGGTCATCCGCGTCAACAGCCAGTCGGGCAAAGGCGGCATCACCTACCTGCTCGAGCAGGAATACGGCATCAGCCTGCCGCGCCGCATGCAGATCGAATTCAGCCAAGTGGTACAGGGTGAAACCGACCGCCTCGGCCTGGAAATGACCGCCAAGCAGATCTACAGCCTGCTGCAGAAGGAATACCTCCAGGCCAACGCCCCGTATGCGCTGGTCAGCCACCGCCTGCAGGAAGAAAACGGCCACAGCGCCGTGGAAGTGGAAGTCGCCGGCGAAGGCGAAACCACCCTGCACTGGCGCGGCAAGGGCAATGGCGCCCTGGAAGCCCTGGTGGCCGGCCTGCCGATCGCCGTAGAAATCATGGACTACAACGAGCACGCCATTGGCGCTGGCACCAATGCCAAGGCGGCAGCGTACATCGAGCTGCGCGTAGCCGGCGGCCGCCCGGTGCACGGTGTGGGTATTGACGAGAACATCACCACTGCCAGCTTCAAGGCCTTGTTCAGCGCGCTGAACCGGTCGCTGAGCCAGCAAGAGGCTAAAGCGGCGTAAGGCCAAGCCAGACAAAAAAAACCGCATCCAGGATGCGGTTTTTTTATGCCTAGCGATTAGTAATGCGACCCCGGCATGTCGAACGCCGAGTAATCTATCGACCACATGCCTCCGTTGACCTCGGGGTCGTAACCTTCCATCAGCGCCGCCTCCTGAATGTCAGCCCAGCTCAAAGGTGCTGAAGAATTCTTCGAAGTGACCGGCACAATGGTGTTGGTCGCGATCGAGGTCATGAAGAACAAGTCTTCCCTGTCACGCTGTCGGGCGGTTGGCCTGGCGATAGTCTTGGCATACTTGAACAAATGAGCAAGCGGCCCAGCCGACGTAGCGCAGTGGGCATACGCGATGTGCACCTGATAGATGTTAAAGGTACCCGGCCCTTCCATTTCTATCTTTTGGCTGCGCGTGGTGGAGCCTGTAATACCTTCAGTGGAGCTATGGGTAAGCTTCAACTCACCGCCGGCAACAGCAATAAATCCCCCGCCTAGGGAGAGGTCAGCTTCAATGGACGAGGTGACCGAGCTGCTATAACCATTGACTACTGCGACCTCTTGTTGGTGCTTGACCTTGGTCGGCAGGCGAACAGTGTTCATATGCACCAAGTAGGCCATAACTGGAACACTGTAGGTCCCCCAGTTTTCGGCGCCGATCCTCATGTCGCCATAAACGGTATCGCCGTAAATCCAACAACCCGGCGTCACACTTTCGACTTGATCGCCAAATAGATAATTCTCGATTTCGTACGATCCCTCTACATGCTCGAAGCCTGCGATGATCCGCTTTGTCTTGTCGCTCATACTGTCTCTCCTGCGTAAAAAAGAACTGCGTTAGGGGTTGGCTATTGCCCAACCGACCCTAACGGGCTCTCCTTGCAGCAGGCATCAGGAGACAGTTCCTGCACGCTGACGGGAAGCAATGCACGCCCATAAAAAAGGGCGCCGACAAGGCGCCCTGCAAACCACCCGCAACGACAGATTCTCAATCCAACAACGCCATCGCCTCGGCACTGCATGCCTCGATCCGCGCCCAGTCACCGTTCTTGATCCAGCTGCTGTCGAGCATCCAAGTGCCACCCACGCACATCACATTGGGCAGCGCCATGTAGTTGCGCACATTGGCCGGGTTTACCCCGCCAGTCGGGCAGAAGCGAATGTCGCCAAACGGGCCGCCAAACGCCTTGATCGCCGCCACGCCACCGCTGATTTCTGCCGGGAACAGCTTGAACCGGCGATAGCCCAAGGCGTAGCCCATCATGATCTCGGACGGCGTACTGATACCCGGCAGCAGCGGGATATCGCTTTGCACACCGGCTTCGAGAATGTCCTGGGTGATGCCCGGGGTGACCACGAACTGGGCGCCAGCCGCTTCGACTGCCGCGAACATGCTGCGATCGAGTACAGTACCGGCGCCAATGCACAACTCTGGGCGCTGCTCGCGCAGCACCTGAATGGCCTTCAGGCCGTGCTGGGAACGCAGGGTCACCTCAAGGGTACGAATGCCGCCCGCAGCCAAGGCGTCGGCCAGCGGCAGGATGTCTTCCTCACGGGCGATGGTGATCACCGGCAGGATGCGCGCCTTGTCGCAGATCGCGTCGATCCGGGCGGCTTTGTCGGCCATCGAGAGCAGAGTCTGTGGGCGTTCAAGGGTGGTCATGACAGTGGATCCTTGGCTCATGGGCACCAGTAGATGTCCAGGGGGTCGTGAAGAAAGGCGCGTATCGGCATTTCGGTAAGGTCTTCGCCAGCCAGCGCGGCGCGCAGGGTAGCGAGTTTGCCCTGGCCTTGCACGGACAGTGCGGTAAACGCGGCACTGGCCAGCAAGGCGCGGCTCATCGACAGGCGCTGGTGTGGCACGCTGGGCGCCAGCATCGGCAGGCAGCGACGGGAGCTGTTTGGGGCCAGGCCTTCGTCCAGGTTGGGGCTGTTCGGGAACAGCGAGGCGGTATGGCCATCGTCACCCATGCCCAGCACCAACACGTCGATGGCGGGCAGGTCTGCCAGCGCCTGGTCGGCGTTGGCGGCGGCGCGTTCAAGATTTTCGGCCTGCTGATACAGGCCCATGAAGCGTGCCTTGGCGGCCGCGCCCTTGAGCAGGTGGCGGGCCAGCAGGCCGGCATTGCTGTCGGCATGCTCCACCGGCACCCAGCGCTCATCCGCGAGGCTCACGGTGACCTTCGACCAGTCCAGCGCCTCGGCGGCCAAGCGCTCGAGAAACGGCACCGGGCTGCGCCCACCGGACAACACCACGCAGGCCTGGCCTTTGGCGGCAATTGCCGCTCGCAGGCGCTCGGCCACATCCCGGGCCAGCGTTGCGGCCAGGGTCTTGGCATCCGCCAGTTCGTGCGCCTTCATCGCCGCCGGCAGTTGCAGTTCAGATATCGCCATACCACGCCCTCCCATCTCGTGTAATCAGTGCAATCGAGCTCATCGGCCCCCAGGAGCCCGCCGCGTACGGCTTGGGCGCATCACCTGCGCTTTGCCAGCCGGCGATCAACTGGTCGCACCATTTCCAGGCATATTCAATTTCATCCTTGCGCACGAACAGGTTCTGGTTGCCACGCATCACCTCGAGCAACAGGCGTTCGTAGGCATCCGGAATCCGCGCGCTGCGCCAGGCATCGGAAAAATTCAGCTGCAACGGGCCGCTGCGCAGTTGCATGCCCTTGTCCAGGCCTTGCTCCTTGGTCATCACCCTTAAAGAAATACCTTCGTCCGGTTGCAGGCGGATGATCAGCTTGTTACCCACCTGCAAACGTTGTTCCGGGGCGAAGATGTAGTGCGGTGTTTCCTTGAAGTGGATGACGATCTGCGACAGCTTCTGCGGCATGCGCTTGCCGGTGCGCAGGTAGAACGGCACGCCCGACCAGCGCCAGTTGCGGATGTCGGCGCGCAGGGCAACGAACGTCTCGGTGTCGCTCTGCGCGTTGGCGTTGTCTTCTTCCAGGTAACCGGGCACCGGTTTGCCGTCGCTGTAACCGGCAATGTATTGGCCACGCACCACCCGGGTGCTCAGCCCTTCGCCGGTGATCGGTGCCAGGGCCTTGAGCACCTTGACCTTCTCGTCGCGAATGCTGTCTGCCGAGAGTTCGCTGGGCGGGTCCATGGCGATCAGGCACAACAGCTGCAGCAGGTGGTTCTGGATCATGTCACGCAGCTGGCCGGCCTTGTCGAAATAGCCCCAGCGGCCTTCGATGCCGACCTTTTCGGCCACGGTGATCTCCACATGCGAGATCGAATTCTGGTTCCACTGGGTTTCGAACAGGCTGTTGGCAAAGCGCAGCGCGATCAGGTTCTGCACCGTCTCCTTGCCCAGGTAGTGGTCGATGCGGTACACCCGGTTCTCGGGGAAGAACCGTGCCACGGCATCGTTGACCCGGCGCGACGACTCCAGGTCGTGGCCGATCGGCTTTTCCAGCACCACACGGGTACGGGAGGCCAGGCCGGCTCTGTCGAGGTTCTCGCAGATGGCGCCATAAACGGCTGCCGCCGTGGCGAAATAGGCAATCAAGGGCAACTCGCCCGGCAACTGCTCAGCCAGCGCCTGGTAGCCCTCGGGCTGGAGAAAATCCAGGTGCTGGTAGCTCAGCCGGCCAAGGAAGCGGCCCAGTGTCGCGGGCTCGAGGTCGGCGTCGGGGACATGCCGGCGCAAATGCGCTTCGATGGTGTTCAGGTGTTCCTGCGCACTGCCGCTCTCGCGGGCCAGCGCCAACAGACGCGTGTCCGGGTGCAGCAGGTCGGCGCGGTCGAGCTGGTAGAGCGCAGGAAACAGCTTGCGCAATGCCAGGTCGCCCAGGGCGCCAAACAGGGCAAAGGTGCAAGGTTCGACACTGATCGCAGCCATGATGTTGGTTCTTTCCTAAAGTTGGTCTAGGAATACCGCTTTCACATACGGTTTTCAAGGGGTAATGTAGTAAAACTAACAACATTACCGACGAGTATTACAGACAAGTGGTGCGCCACACGCACCGACAGTACGATAGACGACCGTGCAAAAGGCCTGCTGCTCCGTCAGCCGGCTGTCTTCCCGACCCAAGGACACACCCATGGACCGCGTGCGAAACCTCCTGGAACAGATCCAGGGACGCCTCGACGAGCTGAACAAGGCCGAACGCAAAGTCGCCGAAGTCATCCTGCTCAACCCACAACAAGCCACCCGGTTCAGCATTGCTGCGCTGGCCCAGGCGGCCAAGGTCAGCGAACCGACCGTCAACCGCTTCTGCCGTTCGTTCGGCGTCAGCGGCTACCCCGAGCTCAAGCTGCAACTGGCGCAGAGCCTGGCCAGTGGCGCTGCCTATGTCAGCCGCGCGGTCGAGGCCGACGATGACCCTGCCGCCTACACCCAGAAGATTTTCGGCAGCGCCATCGCCTCGCTCGACAGTGCCTGCCAGCAACTCGACCCGCAGCAGGTCAGCCGCGCCGTGGACATGATGATCCAGGCCCGGCAGATCCACTTCTTCGGCCTGGGTGCCTCGGCCCCCGTGGCGCTGGACGCCCAGCACAAGTTCTTCCGCTTCAACCTGGCGGTGTCGGCCCACGCCGACGTGCTGATGCAACGCATGCTGGCCTCGGTGGCCCACACCGGCGACCTGTTCGTGATCATCTCCTACACCGGCCGCACCCGCGAGCTGGTCGAGGTGGCGCGCGTGGCCCGCGAAAACGGCGCCTCGGTACTGGGCCTGACCGCTGCCGGCTCGCCGCTGGCCCAGGCCTGCAGCCTGAGCCTGCACATTCCGTTGCCAGAAGACACCGACATCTACATGCCGATGACCTCGCGGATCATCCAGCTGACCGTGCTCGACGTGCTGGCCACCGGCATGACCCTGCGCCGCGGCGTGGACTTCCAGCCGCACCTGCGCAAGATCAAGGAAAGCCTCAACGCCAGCCGCTACCCGATCGAGGACGACGAGCTCAACTGAGCCGGTGCGCCTGCAAACGCAAGTGGGCACGCTGCCCCGGGGCCAGGCTGAGGCCCTCGCCACTGCCGCTGGCGGCTTCGACACAGACAAAGCCCAGGCACTCGCGACCGCTCACGCCCATCAGCGGGCGATTGCCCGGGTGCCAGACCACGGTATCGTCGCTGTCACCGGTATCGATGCACAGTTCCCGCTGCCAGGCCGGGTCCTGTAGCTGCACCCGCGGGGTGCCCGGGTACACTTTCTGGCAGCCGCCCTTGAGCTTCAGCGCGCCATCTTCGCGGCAGGCCTGGCGGTTCAGGCGGTCGTAACCTTCGATATCCTCGAGCCCAGACAGCGCTATCTCGGACACGTCACTGATACGCCAGTACGCCAGCAGCGCATGGCTCAGCTGGCACGGTTCGCTGTCCTGGTGCTCGGTGCTCAGGCTCAGCTCCATACGGCTGCCCAGCCGCGCATGCAGGTCGACTTGCCAGTCGCACAGGTCCAGGCGCCACTTCAGCGTCACACCCTCTTCATCCTCGCGGCTGTCCACCAGCTTCCAGTCGAGCAGGCGCGCCCAGCCATGGGCCGGCCACAAGTCTTCGCTGGGGTGGCGGCCATACCAGGGCCAGCATACCGGCACCCCGCCACGAATGGCCCCCACTTGCGGCCACTGTTCGGCGCACCACAGCCAGGGCCGTTCGCCGGCCGGTTGAAAGTGCAGCAACTGCGCGCCCTGCCGGCTGAATACCGCCTGGCACCGGGGGTGGTCGATGATCAGCACATCGCGCTGCTGGTAACGCTCCCACTCGAACGTCGGCCGGGGCCGTTGCGAGGAAAAGAAGCGATGTAGCGGATGTTCGGGCATGGTTCAGAGCTCTTGTTGTTTGAGATAGCGCTGTCTCGGCCTATCCCCGACAACCACTGCAAGCCAGTGGATGCCGGGAGCCGAAAATGGATTGGCGTAAATTTACAACAAATGCCCTCAGAATGACGACTGAATCTTCAAGCCCGCGACCAGCGCGTTATCCACCTCATCCACCCCACCGGGGCTCTTGATGTACTGAAGGTTCGGGCGCACGGTCAGCCAGTTGGTGACGTGGAAGCCGTAATAGAGCTCGGCGTTGTACTCGGTGCGCTGCAGCGGCACGAAGCCTGGGTTGTCGTAGTCGTTGATGCCGCTCTGGCCATTGAGCAGCTCGGCGCGCTTCTTCACGTCGTCGTTGACGTGGATCCGCGCCACGCCAAAGCCGATGTCATCCTTGGGCCGAGCATCGAAGGCGCCCTTGTACACCAAGCCGACCTGCTGGTAGTTGTCGACCACGTTGGTGGCCTTGTCGTGCACGGTAAAGTTGGCAAACAGGCTGAGGCCACGGTTGACGTCACCGGCGTGGGCCGTGACCTGCTGCTGCGCCACCACCCACCAACCGTGCTTGCTCGAGTGCGACTTGAAAGCGGCGCCCGTCAGGGCCTGGGGGTTGCCATTGACGTCGTCGTACACGTCGTCGGCCTTGGCCGTGCTGTAGTAGTAACCCAGGCGGTATTCACCCGGTAGGCCATTGACCTTGGGCGACCACACCGCCTCCACCGGCAGGATCGCACCCTTGGTGCCGCTGCCGCTGAGTTTGAAGCCGTTGCCGGTTTCAAGGTTCGAGGGGTTTTGCTCGAAGGCGCCGACCTGGACGAAGAATTCCGGCGTGATGTTGTATTTGACCCGCAGCGCCCACTGGCTGACCGGCCAGTTGTACCAGATGCCACCCACCCAGTTGCCCACCTGCGAGCCGCAGAACGCCAGGTTCTGGAAGTCGCAGGGGAAGCTGTTGAAGTCCTCGCCTTCGCCGAAGCGGCCGAACTTGACGTCCAGCGCCCCGTCGAAGTACTTCTGCTTGACCCACATCTGCGTCAGCCGCCAGGTCTGGCCGCGCCCCCACACTTCCTGCACCGAGCTGAACTGCCCGGCACGCGGGTCGCTGATGCGGTCGTTGGACAGGTTGCGGCCGCTGCGCTCGGTGATCGCCAATTTGAATTCGGCATCGTGCCAACCCAGGATCTTCTGCAAGTCCAAGTGCGCGCCAAGGGCAAACTGGTCGCTGTAGCGCGCCGTCTTGTCGTCGTTGTAGCCGCCGTTGAGGTTACCGGCCACTTCGCCGACGTAGTCGAGGGTAAAGTCGTAGCCTTTATCCAGCAGTTCGGTGCGGGTGCCGCCCCAGTCGCCGGTCATCCATTTTGACTCGCTGGAGAAAGCCTCGGCGGCCTGCGCCCCACTGCTGCCCACCACGGCAAGCAAGGCCAACGAGCCCAAGGTCTTGATGCGATTGCGCTGTTCCATCCCTTTGCGTCCTCTTTTTTCTTATTGATGGTGTAGACGATTCAACGGCTCTTGAAGTGAGTCACGTTGTCCTTCACTGAAGCGTTGGCGGTGTTCACGTCCAGGCGCTCACCGCTGGCAGCGTCGAACAGCAGCACCCGCGCCGGGTCGAATTGCAGGTTGAGGCTGTCGCCAACCCGGCACGCCACATCTGGGGCCAGGCGGCAGCAGACCTTGGTCTGGTTGAGGGTGACGAACACCAGCAGGTCAGGCCCGGTGGGCTCGGTCACCTGCACTTCGGCGCGAATACCGGGCAGGCCGTTGCCCTCCCCCGTGCCCATGGCGATCTGCTCGGGGCGGATGCCGAGGATGATCTCGCGCCCGTCCAATTCATCACTGGCCAGGCCCAAGGGCAGCTCACAGCGCGCTTGGCCGCTGTCGAGCAGCGCCAGCAGGCGCCCCTCTTGCCGGGCCAGACGAGCTGGGATGAAGTTCATCGGCGGCGAGCCGATGAAACTGGCGACGAACTGGTTGGCCGGGTCGTTGTAGATCTGCTGCGGGGTGCCGAACTGCTGGATGATGCCGTCCTTCATCACCGCCACTTTGTCGCCCAGGGTCATGGCTTCGATCTGGTCGTGTGTGACATACACCGTGGTGGTTTTCAGGCGCTGGTGCATCAGTTTCATTTCGGTGCGCATCTCGACCCGCAGCTTGGCGTCGAGGTTGGAAAGCGGTTCGTCAAACAGGTAGATCTTCGGCCGCCGCGCCAGCGCCCGGCCCATGGCCACACGCTGCTGCTGGCCACCGGACAACTGCGCCGGCTTGCGCGCCAGCAGGTGCTCGATCTGCAGCAGCTTGGCCACCCGCGCCACCTCTTCGTCGATGGCAGCCTGGGGCATCTTGCGAATCTTCAGGCCGAACTCGATGTTCTCGCGCACGCTCATGGTCGGGTACAGCGCGTAGGACTGGAACACCATGGCGATATCCCGGTCCTTGGGGCTCATGCCGCTGACGTCCTGGTCATCGATGAGGATCGCGCCGCCGCTGATGTGCTCGAGGCCGGCGATGCAGTTCATCAAGGTCGACTTGCCACAGCCCGAAGGGCCGACCAGGATCAGAAACTCGCCGTCCTTGATCGACAGCTGGATGTCCTTGAGGGTGTCCGGCAGGCCGCTGCCGTAGGTCTTGTTCACATTGCGAAGTTCTAGCGTTGCCATGACTTACCCCTTGACGGCACCGGCCGTGAGGCCGCGGACGAAATACTTGCCTGCCACCACGTAGACCAGCAGGGTTGGCAGGCCGGCGATCATCGCCGCCGCCATGTCGACGTTGTATTCCTTGGCCCCGGTGCTGGTGTTGACCAGGTTGTTGAGGGCCACGGTGATCGGTTGCGAGTCGCCGCTGGAGAACACCACGCCGAACAGGAAGTCGTTCCAGATCTGGGTGAACTGCCAGATCAGGCAGACCATGATGATCGGTGTCGACATCGGCAGGATGATGCGGCGGAAAATGGTGAAGAACCCGGCACCGTCCAGGCGCGCGGCCTTGACCAGCGCATCGGGGATGCTCACGTAGAAGTTGCGAAAGAACAGCGTGGTGAAGGCCAGGCCGTAGACCACGTGCACCAGCACCAGGCCACCGGTGGTGCTGGCCAGGCCGAGCTTGCCAAGGGTGAACGAGGCTGGCAGCAACACGGTCTGGAACGGCAGGAAGCAGCCGAACAACAGCAAACCGAAGAACAGCTGCGAACCGCGGAAGCGCCACATCGACAACACATAGCCATTCAGCGCGCCAATGGCCGTGGAGATCAGCACCGCCGGTACGGTGATCAAGATCGAGTTCCAGAAGTAACCACTGACGGTACCCCAGGCCTTGACCCAGCCAATGCCGCTGACCACCGTCGGCCAGCTCAGCAGGTTGCCGGTGCTGATGTCTTCCGGGGTTTTGAAGCTGGTCAGCAGCATCACCACCAGCGGTACCAGGTACAGCACCACGGCCAGCAGGAGTACCGCGTGAATGGCCAGGCGGCCGAGGCTCAGCGCCGGTTTGTCGGCAGGGCTATGCATGGCGTTTGCTCCGCAGCTCCGAGTACAGGTAAGGCACGAGGATCGCCAGGATCGCCCCGAGCATGAGGATAGCGCTGGCCGAGCCCATGCCCATCTGGCCGCGGCTGAAGGTGAACGAATACATGAACATCGCCGGCAGGTCGGAGGAGTACCCCGGGCCACCGGCGGTCATCGCCGCCACCAGGTCGAAGCTCTTGATGGCGATGTGCGAGAGGATCATCAGCGCACTGAAAAACACCGGGCGCAGGCTTGGCAGCACCACGGTCCAGTAGATGCGCGGCAGGCTGGCGCCGTCCATTTGGGCGGCGCGGATGATCGACTGATCGACGCCACGCAGGCCGGCCAGGAACATCGCCATGATGAAGCCCGAAGCCTGCCATACCGCGGCGATCACCAGGCAGTACACCACCCGGTCAGGGTCGATCAACCAGTCCAGGCGAAAACCTTCCCAGCCCCAATCGCGCAGCAGTTTGTCCAAGCCCATGCCGGGATTGAGCAGCCATTTCCAGGCGGTGCCGGTGACGATCATCGACAGGGCCATGGGGTACAGGTAGATAGTGCGGATGAAGCCTTCGCGGCGGATGCGCTGGTCCAGCAGCACCGCCAGCAACACGCCGATGGCCAGGCTGATGGCGATGAACAGGCCGCCGAACAGCAGCAGGTTTTTGCTCGCCACCCACCAGCGGTCGTTATCGAACAGCCGCGCATACTGCGCCAGGCCCGCCCACTTGTAGGTGGGCAAAAAGGTCGAGGTGGTGAACGACAGCACGAAGGTCCACAGGATGTAGCCGTAGAAGCCGACCAGGACGATGAACATGCTCGGTGCCAGTACCAGCTTGGGTAGCCAGCGCTGGAGAGCGTCCAGGGGTGAGGCCCGCAATTGCGCGGTGGTTGTGGTCATGGTGGATCCCCATTTGGATAACGACGCGTACCCCTGTAGGGGCAGCCTTGTGCTGCGAAGAGGCCGGTGAAGTCACTGCAATCTTCAGCGCTGGCACTGGCCTCTTCGCAGCTCAAGGCTGCTCCTACAGATGAATTACTGGGCGGCCTTGATCGCCGCTGCCAGCTTCTTCGCCGCGTCGGCCGGATCGGCCTTGGGGTCGTTGATGTAGTTGGTCACCACATCGAAGAAGGCGCCCTGCACGGCCAGCGTGGTGGCCATGTTGTGCGCCATGCTCGGCTGCAAGCCGCCGGTCTTGGCGTCAGCCAGGAAGTCCTTGGCCGAGGTCTGGGCGCAGGCGTCGAAGCCGTACGCGCCCATGTCGGCGAGCATGTCGTTACGCACCGGGATCGAGCCTTTGTTGGTGCTGAACACCTTCTGGAAGTCCGTACCCAGCACCTTCCTGGCGATGTCCTGCTGGCCGGCCGCCGTGCCGGGGTCCTTCTGCTTGAACACCACCAGCGAGTCGATGTTGTACAGGAAGCCATTGCTTGTGCCGGGGAACGGCACGCACTGGTAGTCCTTGCCCGCGACCTTGTTGGCCAGGGTCCACTCGCTCTTGGCCCAGTCACCCATGATCTGCATGCCGGCCTTGCCGTTGATGACCTTGTTCGCCTCTAGGTTCCAGTCCTGGCCTTTGCCGTCAGGGTCCATGTAGGTGGCGATCTTCTTCAGCTCGGTCAACGCCTTGATCATGTCCGGGCCGGTCAGTGTGGCGTTGTCCAGGTCGACCATGGCCTTCTTGTAGCCTTCCACGCCCATCACCGACAGCGCCACGCTTTCGAAGACAGTGCTGTCCTGCCACGGCTGGCCGCCGTGGGCGAGCGGGATGAAGCCGGCCGCCTTGAGCTTGTCGGCGGCGGCGTAGAATTCGTCGAGGGTCGCGGGCGCTTTTTCGATGCCGGCCTTTTTGAAGACCTCAGGGTTGATCCACAGCCAGTTGGTGCGGTGGATGTTGACCGGCACGGCGACGTAGTCGCCCTCGTACTTGACGACGTTAGCGACTTTTTGGTCGAGCAGGCTGTCCCATTTTTCGTCCTTGGCCACGTCCTTCAGCACGTCGCTGTCGAGCAGGCCGGTCGCGGCCCAGTCCTGGATATCGGGGCCTTTGATCTGCGCGACACCTGGCGGGTTGCCGGCCACCGCGCGGCTTTTCAGCACGGTCATGGCCGTGGCACCGCCACCGCCGGCAACTGCACCGTCCTTCCAGGTAAAACCATCTTTCTCGACTTGCGCCTTGAGCACATCGACAGCGGCCTTTTCACCACCAGAGGTCCACCAGTGCACGACCTCGACATTGCCTTTGGCATCGGCAGCGAGGGCGCTGAGCGGGAACAGAGAAGCGAGGGAAATCGCGGCAGCGAGACGGAGCGTGGAATTCATCGAAGCACCTTTCTTGTTGTTATGCCGTGCAAGTCGGTCGCTTGCGTTGCATGCAGTCTAAGCGGCGTGGCCGACGCGCCAGGTAACGAAGCGATGCGCGAATGTCATCGTTTGGTGACATTCGCGGGGATACCCGCACACACGCTCACTCCAGCCCTCGCGGCAGATACAACGTGACCCGCAAACCACCCTCGCGCAGGTTGAGCAAGCTCACTTCACCGCCATGGCTATGGGCGATGTTGCGCGCAATCCCCAAGCCCAACCCGTACCCCTGCTGCTGCCCGGCCAGCCTGAAGTGCGGCTCGAACACCTGCTCCATCTGCTGCTGCGGCACCCCCGGCCCGTGGTCATCGACCTGCAGGACAAAGCCCTCGGCGCTGTCGATGACCCGCAACCGCGCGCGCTCGCCGTACTTGATGGCGTTGTCGATCAGGTTGCCGATGCAGCGGCGCAACGCCAGCGGCTTGCCCGGGTAGGGCGCCAGCGCTTGGCCCTCCACCGTGATGCGGCCATCGCCAAGGTAAGGCTCAGCCAGGATGTCCAGCACCTGGTTAAGGTCGACCGGTTCGATGTTCTCGTGGATATCGGTGTCTTTCACACACTGCAGCGCGCCTTTGACCAACAGCTCCAGCTCATCCAGGTCCTGGCTGAACTTGGCCTGCAGGCGCTCGTCTTCCAGCAGTTCGACGCGCAGGCGCAAGCGCGTGATGGGCGTGCGCAGGTCATGGGAAATAGCGCTGAACAGTTGGCTGCGTTCAGTCAGGTAGCGGCTGATACGCTCGCGCATGCTGTTGAAGGCCCGGCCGACTTCAACCACCTCGCTGCCCCCGCCTTCGGCCACAGGGGCCACATCGGCGCCCAGCGACAACTCCCGCGCAGCGCGCGCCAGGCGCTTGAGTGGCCAGCTTTGCCAGTGCACCAACAGGCCGATGAACAGCAACAGCAAGGCGGTGGTGAGCACGATGAAACCGATCTGCTGGCGGGGCAGGCGCTCGGCCTCAAGGCCGGTGTAGGGCTCAGGCAGCAGCGAGGCGATGTACAGCCACTCGCCCTCGCCCAGGCGGATCTGTGTCACCAGTACGGGTGGGTTGAGCGGCTCCAGGGTCAGCGAATAATGCGCCCAGGAACGTGGCAGCTCATCTAGTTTCAGGCCACTGTTGAAAATGCGCAGGTCATCGGGGGCGACGAACGCCACGCTGACTTCTATCTGCGGCCCCAAGCGTTCGTGCAGCACCTGCTGGAACACCTCGATCACCGCCTGCTTGCGTGGGGTGACGGGCAGCACCGGCATGTCCAGCGGCTTGTCGTTGAGCGACACGAAAAAGCGCGTGCCACCCATGCTGCGCAGCTGGTCGAGCACCATCGGCCGGTAGGCCACGGGCAGCGAGCGGAAGTAGCTGACGCTGGCACTCATCGAATGGGCCAGGCTGCTGGCACTGGCGCGCAGGCCTTGTAACTGGCTGGCACGCAGTTGAGCGACCCAGATGACGCTGGACAAGCCTTGGGCCAGCAGCACCACCAGCAAGGTCAGCAGCAGCATGCGCCCCAGCAGCGAGCGAGGCAGCAGGCGCCAGCGCCGCTCAGGAAGCGCAGCAGACATGGGCAGCCAGCAGGTAACCACTGCCACGCACGGTGCGGATCAGCCGAGGTGGTTTTTCGGTGTCGCGCAGACGCTGGCGCAGGCGGCTGACCGCCATGTCGACGATACGGTCCAGCGGCATCGGTTCACGCCCCCGGGTGGCATTGCCGATGGTGTCGCGGTCGAGGATTTGCTGGGGGTGATCGAGAAACAGTTTCAGCAGGGCGAAATCGGCACCCGACAGGATCACCTCTTCGCCATCGCGGTGGAACAGGCGGTGGCTGACCGTGTCCAGGCGCCAGTCATCGAAGGCCAGCACGGCGCTGCTCGGCGCCGCCTGGCCGAACTCGGCACGGCGCAGCAAGGCCTTGATCCGCGCCTGCAGTTCACGCGGGCTGAAAGGTTTGCCGAGGTAGTCGTCGGCGCCCAGCTCCAGGCCGATGACCCGGTCGGCTTCGTCAGAACTGGCGGTGAGCATGATGATCGGCACCCGCGCTTGACGCGGGTGTTGACGCACCCAGCGGCACAGGCTGAAGCCATCTTCATCGGGCAGCATCACATCGAGAATGACCAGGTCGCAGGGCTTGCTTTCCAGGGCCTGACGAAAGCCCCGCCCGTCGGCCTCGGCGTGTACCTGGAAGCCGGAGCGGCTCAGGTAGGTTTGCAGCAGTTCGCGGATTTCCTGGTCGTCGTCGACCATCAGGATCGATTTTCCGGCAGTGCTCAAGATGGTCCGTCCTCTTGTTGTGTGCAGGTCTTTTTGCCTGCTGTCGGGTATTGCTATTGGGGCTGCTTTGCAGCCCTTCGCAGCACAAGGCTGCTCCTACAGGAATCGCGCCATCCTGTATGAAGGGCAGCAAAGCGCCCCATCAATGATCCAGCGCCATCCTGGAGCAGCCTTGTGCTGCGAAGGGCAGCAAAGCGCCCCATCAATGATCCAGCGCCATCCTGTAGGAGCAGCCTTGTGCTGCGAAGGGCCGCAAAGCGCTCCCATCAGTGATCCAGCGCCTGCTGCAAAGCCACCCCGGCCCCCAGCAGCCCCGAAAACTCAGCCGTCACCAACCACACCGGCACCCCGGCAAAATACCCACTCATGCAGCCCTTGTCGGCAAAGCTCGTGGCAAACCCACTGCGCAGGAACAGCTCGGCAAACCGAGGGATCACCCCCCCGACAATATAAACCCCACCGCGCGCGCCCAAGGTCAGCACATTGTTGCCCGCCACGCGGCCCAGGAAGCGGCAGAACTGCTCGACCACCGCCAACGCCCGCGGCTCACCGCCCAGGGCGGCATCGGTAATCTGCGCCGGGGTCTTGTGCCGCGGTGTGTCGCCATCCAGCGCGCACAGGGCTTGATACAAGCGCACCAGGCCTCCACCACTGAGCACGGTCTCGGCACTGACATGGCCAATCTGGCTGTGAATCTGTTGGTGGATCGCGGCCTCGCGGGCATTGCCCACCGGCAGGTCGACATGCCCACCTTCACCAGGTAGCGCCTGCCAGTGCTGCTCGCCAAGGCGCAGCAGGCTGCCGACACCCAGCCCGGTACCGGGCCCGATTACCAGCGCAGGCCGCAGCGGGTCGGCATGGCCAGGGCACACCTCGTGAAACTCGCCCGCTTGCAGGCGGGTCATGCCCAGCGCCATGGCCGAGAAGTCGTTGATCAGCATCAGCCGCTCGACCTGCAGCGTGTTGCAGAACGCACGGCGGCTCAGGCGCCAATGGTTGTTGGTGAAGCGAAACTCATCGCCATCGACCGGCCCGGCCACCGCCAGGCACACCGCCGACAGGCCACCCCGGGCAATGCCCTGATCCTTCAGGTAGGCCTCGATGGCCTGCTCGGGGCTTGTGTAGTCCGCGGTGGCGAATACCTTCACCTGGTACAGCTGGTTGTCACGCCACAACGCAAAACGGGCATTGGTGCCACCGATGTCGCCAACCAGCAAGTCCTTCATTTGAGGTTCTCCAAAGCCGAGGTAAAGGCGCTGGCGCCCTGCTCGGCCGGGCTGAACGCCATGCGCATGAAGCCGAACAGTTCGCGCCCGCAACCCAGGTCATTGCCTTGGGGGGCGGGGGGCAGGTCACGGCTGGCCAGTTCTTCGGCCGATACCTTCACCTGCAGCGTGCCGGCGACGCCATCGACCCGCACGATATCACCCTCGCGCACGCGCGCCAGCGGGCCGCCATCGTAAGCTTCGGGGCACACGTGGATGGCGGCCGGGATCTTGCCCGACGCGCCCGACATGCGCCCATCGGTCACCAGCGCCACTTTGTAGCCGCGGTCCTGCAGCACACCCAGGAACGGCGTCAGCTTGTGCAGCTCGGGCATGCCGTTGCAACGCGGCCCCTGGAAACGCACCACGGCGACGAAGTCGCACTCCAGCTCACCGGCCTTGAAGGCATCGGCCAGCGACTGCTGGTCGTGGAAGATCCGCGCCGGGGCCTCCACCACCTGGTGTTCGGGGGCAACGGCGGAGACTTTCATCACCCCACGCCCCAGGTTGCCTTCCATCACCCGCAGGCCGCCTTCGGCTGAGAACGGCCGCGCCACTGGGCGCAGAATGCTTTCGTCCAGGCTCTGCGTCGGCCCTTCGCGCCAGACCAGCTTGCCGTTGTCGAGGAACGGCTCTTGGGTATAACGGCGCAAGCCATGGCCTGCAACGGTGTTGACGTCTTCGTGCAGCAAGCCGGCATCGAGCAGCTCGCGAATCAGGAAAGCCATACCGCCGGCGGCCTGGAAGTGGTTGATGTCGGCCTTGCCATTGGGGTAGACGTGAGACAGCGTCGGCACCACTTCGGACAGGTCGGCCATGTCTTGCCAGGTCAACTGGATGCCTGCCGCCTGGGCGATCGCCGGCATGTGCAAGGTGTGGTTGGTGGAGCCGCCGGTGGCGTGCAAGGCGACGATCGAGTTGACCAGTGCCTTCTCGTCGACGATCTCGCCCAACGGCATGAAGCTGCCACTGGCCTTGGTCATGCGCGTGACCTGCTGCGCCGCCTCGGCGGTGAGCGCGTCACGCAATGGCGTGTAAGGGTTGACGAACGAGGCGCCCGGCAGGTGCAGCCCCATCACTTCCATCACCAGCTGGTTAGTGTTGGCGGTGCCGTAGAAGGTGCAGGTGCCTGGGCTGTGGTACGAGTTCATCTCCGACTCCAGCAGCTCTTCGCGGCTGGCCTTGCCTTCGGCGTAGCGCTGGCGCACGTCGGCCTTCTGCTTGTTGGAGATGCCCGACAGCATCGGGCCACCTGGCACGAAAATGGTCGGCAAGTGCCCGAAGCGCAGCGCGCCCATCATCAGGCCGGGGACGATCTTGTCGCAGATGCCGAGCATCAGCGCGGCGTCGAACATGTTGTGCGACAGGGCAACAGCGGTGGACATGGCGATCACTTCACGGCTGGCAATGGCCAGCTCCATGCCCGGCTCGCCCTGGGTCACGCCATCGCACATGGCCGGCACCCCGCCGGCGAACTGGCCAACCGAGCCGACGTCGCGCAGGGCCTGTTTGATCTGTTCGGGGAAGTGCTGGTACGGCTGGTGCGCCGAGAGCATGTCGTTGTAGGCGGAGACGATGGCGACGTTGGCCGCGTTCATCAGGCGCAGGCTCTGCTTGTCCTGCGCGCCGCAACCGGCGACGCCGTGGGCGAAGTTGGCGCACTGCAAGCTGGCACGCATGGGTCCGTCACTGGCCGCGCCGCGAATCAGCTGCAGGTAGCGTTCACGGGTGGCACGGCTGCGTTCGACCAGCCGTTGGGTGACCTCAAGGATGCGCGGGTGCATGTACTGGACTCCAGGCTAACTGTAGGGGCGGCTTACCAGGCATTTCCCCTCCAAACGATTGCGACCTAGGCTCTAGGAAAGGGCCTGGAGGTCTCGCTGGGGTGGCCTGCCCGACCACTCGTTGTATGTTTAAACAAAATACTGCCACTAAAAAGGCTTGTTTTCTATCTGATAGTGAATAATCTTGTAATTCCAACAACAAAACCGTTTCAGTGAAGCCCCTTTGTGCCACAGGCCTCACTCGAACCGCCAGAGGTAATGCCATGACCCTTCGCATCGCCATCAATGGATTCGGCCGCATTGGGCGTAATGTCCTCCGCGCACTGTATACCCAAGGCTACCGCCAGGACCTGCAGGTCGTCGCCATCAACGACCTGGGTGACAGCGCCATGAACGCCCATCTGCTCAAGTACGACAGCGTGCATGGCACCTTCGACGCCAGCGTCGAAGCCGATCATGAAAGCCTGACGGTCAATGGTGACCGCATCGCAGTCAGTGCCATCCGCAACCCGGCCGAACTGCCCTGGAAGGCCGAAGCGATCGACGTGGTGTTCGAATGCACCGGGCTGTTCACCGAACGCGCCAAGGCCGCCGCGCACCTGGCCGCCGGGGCTGGCAAAGTGATCGTCTCGGCGCCAGCCAAAGGTGCCGATGCCACCGTGGTGTACGGGGTTAACCACGACGTGCTGCGCGCTTCACACCAGATCATTTCCAATGCCTCTTGCACCACCAACTGCCTGGCGCCCATCGCCCAGGTGCTGCACCGCGAGTTCGGCATCGAGCAGGGCCTGATGACCACTATCCATGCCTACACCAACGACCAGGTACTCACCGACGTCTACCACAGCGACCCCTACCGGGCGCGCTCGGCCACCCAGTCGATGATCCCCAGCAAGACCGGCGCCGCCGAAGCCGTGGGCCTGGTGCTGCCGGAGCTGGCCGGCAAGCTGACCGGTATGGCGGTACGGGTACCGGTGATCAACGTGTCGCTGGTGGACCTCACCGTCAACCTCAAGCGCGAAGCCAGTGCCGACGAAGTCAACCAACTGTTCCTGGAGGCCAGCCGACATTCCAGAGTATTGGGCTACAACGCCTTGCCTTTGGTTTCCTGCGATTTCAACCACAACCCGTTATCGTCGATCTTCGATGCCAACCATACCCGGGCCAATGGGCGGATGCTCAAGGTGCTGGCCTGGTATGACAATGAATGGGGCTTCTCCAACCGGATGCTGGATAACTGCCTGGCGTTGTGCAGCGCCCAGTAACCCAGCGGCATACGTTTCCCTGTAGGAGCAGCCTTGTGCTGCGAAGAGGCCGGTACAGCCCAGCATTTTCGGGGCGTCTACCGGCCTCTTCGCAGCACAAGGCTGCTCCTACAAGGGGATGCGCTAGTCAGGGTTAATCACAATCTTTACCATTTCTAAACACTTCCAGACTTGACCTTTGGTACAGATGATAAGCATTATCATTAACCTTTCGTCGGCCAGGTCCCCCCGTGAGTCAGTCCCGGTTCAACTCCGTCTTCCTCGTCCAGCGCCTCACCCTGCTGCGCACCCTGCAACGCATGGTGGGCAACCCCAGCACGGCCGAGGACTTGCTGCAGGAAACCTACCTGCGGGTGTCCCGTGCCTTGAGTGAGCGGCCCATCGAGCATATCGAACCCTTCGTGTTCCAGACTGCGCGCAACCTGGCCCTCGACCACCTGCGCGCACGCCGGGTGCAGGCGCGCATGCTGGTCGACGACGTGCCCGACGAGGTGCTGCACAGCATTGCCGCCCCCACCAGCAGCAGCGAAGACGCCGCCCACGCCGAGCAGTTGCTCGAGCACCTCAGCGTCAGCCTCAACCAACTGAGCGAGCGCCAGCAGCGCATCTTCATCCTCAGCCGCCTGCATGGCGCCACCTACCTGGAAATCGCCGAGCAATTGCACGTCTCGGCCAGCACGGTTCAGAAGGAACTGAAACTGATCATGGCGATCTGCATGGGCGTCGCCGACCGCCTCAAGTGAAACGACCACCGGCCCGCCAGGCAACGCAAAGCGCTTGCCACACCCCGCCTTAGCCTTGATCATTCGTGAATAACCCTTTCAAGGATTCACCGTGACCGACCACCCCGCCCCTCGCCCGACACCCGCCGGGCTCAATGCCCGTGCCCGTGCCAGGGACGAGGCGCTGGACTGGCTGGTACGCCTGCAATGCGCCGATGCACAGGACACCCAGGCCTTCGAAGCCTGGCTCAGCGCCGCACCGGAAAACGCCGAAGCCTACGTTGAAGCAGAAGCGCTGTGGAACGGCATGCCGCTGCACCAGGCTGCCGTGCAACTGCATCAGGGCCAGCGTCGGTCGTTGCGCGGGCGCCTGCGCAGCCACTGGAAGCCCTTGGCCACCGCGGCAGTGCTGCTGGTCGGCCTGTTCACCCTCGGCAACCTGCCCATGCGCCTGCAGGCCGACCACCTGACCGTGGTCGGTGAGCGCCAGCGCCTGCAGCTGGACGACGGCGCAAAAGTGCTGCTCAACACCAATTCGGCGTTTGCCAGCGACCTGCGCGAAGGGCGTCAGGTGGCCCGTCTGCTCCAGGGCGAGGCCTACTTCCAGGTCCCTGAGGGCGGGCAAGTGCCGCTCGAAGTCCAGGCCGGCCCTTTGCGCGCCCAGGTGCGTGATACCGACTTTGCCGTGCGTTACCTGGACGGCGAAGCCCAGGTGCGGGTACAACGTGGTGACGTTGACCTGCAGGCCGCCAGTGACCAGCGCATCCGCCTCAGTGCCGGCGACAGCATCAGCGTCGGCCCTCAGGGCTTTGGCCAGCGACAGCGCGCGGACATGCAGAAGGACCTGGCCTGGGTCGATGGCCGCCTGGTGTTCGAGAACTGCCCGTTGAGCCAGGTGCTGGCCGAGGTCAGGCGCTACTACCCGGGCTGGATCATCAACCGTAACGCCAGCCTCGAAGACGTTGCGGTGACCGGCAACTATCGCCTCGACCAACCGCTGGAAACCCTGCGTGCCTTGGCCCACATCACCTCTGCCCGGCTGCATGAATACCCCGCGGTGGTCATCCTCAACTGAGTGACCGCTGCATCCCTTGCCTGCGCGATAAATTATTTTTACGCGATTGCGCTGCGCCGCCCGTCTCGTTATAGCCAATGCAACTGATTCTTGTTTGAAAACAAGAACGGTCATCACCTATAACAGTTCGCGCGTCTGGGAGCGCTTTCGATGTCCACAGGTCCAACTCGCCCGTCCACACTTTCCCGCCGTACAGGGCAATTGTCCCTGCTGAGCCTGGCCCTGCTCGCCTGCGGCGCCTGCAGCCTGCCGGCCCTGGCCGCCGAACCTGCCCAGGCCAGCAGCCCGCGCATGGGCGACTATCGCTTCAGCATCGGCCAGCAGCCGCTGGTCTCGGCCATCAATGCCTTCAGCCAAGTGACCGGCTGGCAAGTCGGTTTCAGTGCCGAGCTGGCCGATAACGTGGCCTCGCCAGGGGTGCAAGGTGCACTGCCACCGGAAGCTGCGCTCAAGCGCCTGCTCAAGGGCACGGGCCTTGGCTATCGCAAGATCAGTAACGGCAATGTGGTGCTCGAACGCCAGACCACGGGCAATGTCATCGCCCTGCAGCAGGTGACCGTCAGCGCCACCCGCAGCGCCCAGGACATCAGCCAGGTGCCGAGCACCGTCAGCGTGCAGACCCGCGAGCAACTGGACCGGCAGAACGTCAACAACATTCAGGACCTGGTGCGTTACGAGCCGGGGGTTTCGGTGGCGGGTACCGGCCAACGCAGCGGCCTGAACGGTTACAACATCCGCGGCATCGACGGTGAGCGGATCCTCACCCAGATCGACGGGGTGTCGATCCCCGACAGCTTCTTCTACGGCCCTTACGCCCAAACCCAGCGTAACTATGTCGACCCCGAAATCGTCAAGCGCGTGGAGATCCTGCGCGGCCCGGCGTCGGTGCTGTACGGCAGCAACGCCATCGGCGGTGCGGTGAGCTACTTCACCCTCGACCCCGACGACATCATCAAACCCGGCAAGGACGTCGGCGCCCGCTTGAAGACCGGTTACAGCTCGGCCGACGAAAGCTGGCTGACCTCCGCCACCGTTGCCGGCCGCCAGGGCGACGTCGATGGCTTGCTGCACCTGAGCCAGCGCAACGGCCACGAGACCGAATCGTACGGTGGCCACAGCGGTGACGGCCTGGCCCGCACCGAAGCCAACCCGCAGGACGCGCGCACCACCAACGTGCTGGCCAAACTGGGCTGGAACTACGCCGACGACGCACGCCTGGGGTTCACCTACGAGCGTTACAAGGATGACCGCGACCAGAATATTCTCAGTGCGGCGGGTGGGCCGTTCATTCCAGGTTTCGGCGGCATGGGTTACTACAAGGCACGCAGTGGTAACGACACCATCACTCGCGAGCGCTTCGGCATCAATCATGAATTTGGCTTGGACTCGCTGGTAGCCGACCACATGAAATGGAGCCTGAACTACCAGATCGCCAAGACCGACCAGCACACCGAGGAAGTCTACGCACCACCTGGCCGTCAGGTTCTGCGCACCCGCGACACCACCTACAAAGACCGCCAGTGGGTGTTCGATGCCCAGCTGGACAAGGCCTTCAGCATCGGTGCTACCGACCATTTGCTGACCTATGGCACCACCCTCAAGCACGAGAAAGTCACCGGTTCGCGCAGTGGCACCGGCACCTGCCTGGCGGTTGGCTCAGGTTGCAGCGCCGCCGGTGCAGACCGCCCGGCAGACGGCCAGGCCCTGGTCAGCGACTTCCCGGACCCGACCGTGAACACCTACAGCCTGTTCGTCCAGGACGAAATCCGCTGGAACAACTGGACCTTCCTGCCCGGCGCCCGCTACGACTACACGCACATGGAGCCCAAGTTCACCGACGCCTTCCTGCGTGGCCTGGAGTCCACTGGCACGGCGCCTACCTCCCAGGACGACTCGGACAAGAAGTGGCACCGCGTCTCGCCCAAATTCGGCCTGACCTACGCCTTCAACGACAACTACACCTGGTACGGCCAGTACGCCGAAGGCTTCCGCACCCCGACCGCCAAGTCCATGTACGGCCGTTTCCAGAACCTGGAGCAAGGCTACCGCGTAGAGGGCAACCCGGGGCTTGAGCCTGAGAAGAGCAAAAGCTACGAAACCGGCCTGCGCGGCAACTTCGACGCCGGCAACTTCGATGTGGCGGTGTACTACAACAAGTACCGCGACTTCATCGACGAAGACGCCGTGCAAAGCGCCAACCTGGAGCAAACCTTCCAGGCCAACAACATCAAGCACGCCACCATCAAAGGCGCCGAGGTCAAGGGCCGCCTGAACCTGGATCACTTCGGTGCGCCGCAAGGCCTGTACACCCAGGGCTCGATTGCCTACACCTACGGCCGCAACGATGACACCGGCCAGCCGTTGAACACCGTCAACCCGCTGAAGGGCGTGTTCGGCCTGGGTTACGAGCAGCAGAACTACGGCGGCCTGTTGAGCTGGACGCTGGTCAAGCGCAAGACCCGCGTGGACGACACCCACTTCTACGCGCCCGACGGTTCGAGCAGCAAGTTCCGCACCCCGGGCTATGGCGTGCTGGACCTGACCGGCTTCTACAAGGTGACCGACGACGTCACCATCAACGCCGGCCTGTACAACCTTGCCGACAAGAAGTACTGGCAGTGGGATTCGGTGCGCAGCTACGACGGCCAGGGTGAAGCGGCTGTGACCCAGCCGGCCAACATGGACCGCCTGACCATGCCGGGGCGTAACTTTGGCATCAATGTGGTGTGGGATATCTGATCGCTTGGGTAGGCCTTGAGTGTTGCAGTGCTTGAGATCGAGCGCCGCTTGCGCGGCGTTTCGCAGCACAAGGCTGCTCCTACATTTTTTCGGGCCAATTACTCCTGAGGTAAGGGCGCACGCAAACAGGCGTAGGAGCAGCCTTGTGCTGCGAAACGCCGCGCGAGCGGCGCTCGATCCGAAAGGCGCTACAACTCTCAAGGCCTACACCCGAAAACCCCAGTTTTTTTACTGTCCCGCCCCCGCTATTTCGTCTTGTCTCTAGACGCCCCCTTTTTCCAAGGACTGCCCCCATGACCGAACGCCCAGCCCTGCGCTCCCAGCGCCTCAACCAGATCACCCACGCCCCGCACGCCGAGCTGGATGCCCTGGTCAAGTCCCACGCGCCCTTCGACAGCCGTGAAAGCTTCGCCCGCTTCGTGGTCGCCCAGTACCTGTTCCAGTCCGAACTCAAGGCCTTGTACACCGACCCGCAATTGATCGCCATCGTCCCCGATCTGGCCGAGCGCTGCCGCGCCGAGCAGGCCCGCCTGGACCTCGCCGACCTCGACACCGACGTGCCTGGCCCAGTGCCCGGCGCGGTACAAAATCCGAGCCTGGGCGAAGCCATGGGCTGGATCTTCGTCTCCGAAGGCTCCAAACTGGGCGCTGCGTTTCTGATCAAGCGGGCCGTGGCCCTGGAGCTGTCCGACAGCTTTGGCGCTCGCCACCTGGGCGAACCGGCCGGCGGCCGTGCCGAGGGCTGGAAACAGTTCACCCGTATCCTCGATGGCCTGGCGCTGTCGGCCGACGAAGAGGCCGCCGCCGAACGCGGCGCAGTCGCAGCCTTCGAGCGCTTCACCGAGCTGCTCAAACACGCCTATGCCGCGGATGCCGCGCTGGTCTGACACGCTATGCCCGGCCACCCCACCGGTGGCCGAACCGTTTTTTGCAGTGAGACCATGACCCGACCTGCCCGCTCGAAAATCGCCCGCCTGCTGTATGGAATCCTGGCTTACGTCAGCTTGGGGATAGGCCTGGTCGCGATCGTCATTCCTGGCCTGCCGACCACCGAGTTCATCTTGCTGGCCGCCTGGGCCGCTACCCGCAGTTCACCGCGCCTTTCTGCCTGGCTGGAGAACCACCGGTTGTTCGGGCCGATTCTGTTCAACTGGCGTAATGGCAAGGTGATTCAGCGTCGGGCGAAGGTCAGTGCAACCCTCAGCATGCTGCTGTGCGCGGGGCTGATGTTGACCTTCTTGGACCATCACTGGCCCGTGTTTCTGGCGATTGGCGGCATGACACTGGGCAACCTGTGGATCTGGTCGCGCCCAGAACAGGCCTGCCCTGCCGGGTCACAAGCTCAGCAACCCTGAATACAGGGCATACGCCGCCAGCGCAGCGCCCGCCAGCACCGCGGTAAAAATGAGCTTCTCCCACGTCGTGAACAGGGTCTGCCCCTGCTCGTGCTTGGCCCTGGCGAACAGAATCACCCCGGGGGCATACAACAGTGCCGACAGCAGCAGGTACTTGAGCCCACCGGCATACAGCAGCCACACCGCATACAGCAAGGCAACCGACGCCACCAGCAGGTCTTTGCGCCGCAACGCCGCTTGCCCGGCGTAGGTGTCTGCACGTACCGCCAACAACACCGCATACGCCGCTGACCACAGGTAGGGCACCAGGATCATCGAAGACGCCAGGTAGATCAGGCTGGTGTAAGTTCCGGCCGAAAACAGCGTAATCAGTAAAAAACCCTGGATCATGCAGTTGGTCAGCCACAGCGCGTTGGCCGGTACATGGTTGGCGTTTTCCTTGGCCAGAAAGCGCGGCATGGTCTTGTCACGCGCGGTGGCAAACAGGATTTCCGCACACAGCAACGCCCAGGAAAGCAACGCGCCGAGCAGCGAAATGGCCAAGCCGATACTGATCAGCAACGCACCCCACGGGCCGACGATGTGCTCCAGCACCGAGGCCAACGACGGGTTCTGCAACCCGGCCAGCTCCGGTTGGGTCATCACCCCCAGCGACAGCACGTTGACCAGTACCAGCAGCGCCAGCACCCCCAGAAAACCGATCACCGTGGCCTTGCCCACGTCCGAGCGGCGCTGCGCACGCCCGGAATACACACTGGCGCCTTCGATACCGATGAACACGAACACGGTCACCAGCATCATGTTGCGCACCTGGTCCAGCACATTGCCGAACTGCGGGTTGCTCAAGCCCCAGATATCACGGGTAAAGATATCGGCCCGGAACGCGAAGGCCGCGATGACGATGAAGATCAGCAACGGCACCACCTTGGCCACGGTGGTCACCTGGTTGATGAACGCCGCCTCCTTGATCCCGCGCAACACCAGAAAGTGCACCGCCCACAGCAGCAGCGAAGCACAGCCGATGGCGATGGGCGTGTTGCCCTCGCCAAACACCGGAAAATAAAACCCCAGCGTACTGAACAGCAGCACGAAATAGCCGACGTTGCCGAGCCAGGCGCTGATCCAGTAACCCCAGGCCGAAGAAAAGCCCATGTAGTCGCCAAAGCCGGCCTTGGCGTAGGCATATACACCTGAGTCCAGTTCGGGCTTGCGGTTGGCCAGTGTCTGGAACACGAATGCCAAGGCCAGCATGCCAACCGCGGTGATGCCCCAGCCGATCAGCACCGCCCCCACATCGGCACGCGCCGCCATGTTCTGCGGCAGCGAGAAAATCCCGCCGCCGATCATCGAGCCAACCACCAGTGCGATCAACGCGCCCAAGCGCAGCTTCTGTCCCGGTTCGCTCATGTGCCTCCCTTTTTTCACCCGCTGTCATGCGTTTGAAACAGCCGTGGCGGCCATATAAAAGGCATGACTTATATTAAATGACGCCATAAAAGCTATAGCAGTCATAACTGCTTTGTCTATGCACACGCTCTGTAAAAAACTAGCAGCTGCCCAGCAACTAGGGAAGAAACTCTTAAAACTCGAAATTCTTGTGAAAAATTTGCGAAAGCCCCAAAAACAGCTAGCTTCAAGCATCGCAGGCCGAACAGAGCGTTTGCTCTAGAAGGACATGGAGGTGCCAGCGTGCAAGGCCTGCAGCAAAGCTGTCGGCACTCTCCAGGAGCCACGTGAAGGATTTTTCCTACTTTACGTGCCCATGAACTGACCCAAGTCAGCGAATGGCGCAGGCGTCGGATTTACTCTGTCGTCAACTTTCTCCTGGCAGGAGTTGTTAAATGTCTGATTCATCCGGAAAACTAAAACTCGGTGCGTTAGTTGCACTGGTAGTGGGTTCAATGATTGGCGGCGGGATCTTCTCGTTGCCGCAAAACATGGCGGCAAGCGCGGGCGTTGGTGCAGTGCTGATCGGCTGGGCAATCACTGCGGTCGGCATGCTGACCCTGGCGTTCGTGTTCCAGACCCTGGCCAACCGCAAACCTGACCTGGACGGCGGTGTGTACGCTTACGCCAAAGCCGGTTTCGGTGACTACATGGGCTTCTCGTCGGCCTGGGGTTACTGGATCAGTGCCTGGCTCGGCAACGTCGGTTACTTCGTGCTGCTGTTCAGCACCCTCGGTTACTTCTTCCCGATCTTCGGTGAGGGCAACACCCCCGCCGCGATCATTGGCGCCTCGATCCTGCTGTGGGCCGTGCACTTCCTGGTGCTGCGCGGGATCAAGGAAGCGGCGTTCATCAACCTGGTCACCACGGTCGCCAAGATCGTGCCGCTGGTGCTGTTCGCCCTCATCTGCCTGTTCGCCTTCAAACTGGATGTGTTCACCGCCGATATCTGGGGCCTGGGCACTCCGGAGCTGGGCAGCGTGATGAACCAGGTGCGCAACATGATGCTGGTCACCGTCTGGGTGTTCATCGGCATCGAGGGCGCGAGCATCTTCTCGTCACGGGCGGAAAAACGCGCTGACGTGGGCAAGGCCACCGTCATCGGCTTTGTCACCGTGCTGTTGTTCCTGGTGCTGGTCAACGTGCTGTCGCTGGGCATCATGACCCAACCAGAACTGGCCAAGCTGCAGAACCCGTCGATGGCCGCCGTGCTTGAACATGTGGTCGGCCACTGGGGGGCGGTGCTGATCAGCGTCGGCCTGATCATCTCGCTGCTGGGGGCGCTGCTGTCGTGGGTGCTGCTGTGCGCCGAGATCATGTTCGCGGCCGCCAAAGACCACACCATGCCGGAGTTCCTGCGCCGCGAAAATGCCAACCAGGTACCGGCCAACGCCCTGTGGCTGACTAACGCCATGGTGCAGATCTTCCTGGTCATCACGCTGTTCTCCAGCAGTACCTACCTGTCGCTGATCTACCTCGCCACCTCGATGATCCTGGTGCCTTACCTGTGGTCGGCGGCGTATGCCTTCCTGCTGGCACTGCGCAGCGAAACCTACGAGCAAGCCCTGGCCGAACGCAAGAAGGACCTGTTCATCGGCGCCGTCGCCTTGCTGTACGCCATCTGGCTGCTGTACGCCGGCGGCGTGAAGTACCTGCTGCTCTCGGCCCTGCTGTACGCCCCTGGGGCCATCCTGTTCGCCAAGGCCAAGCGCGAGGTTGGCCAACCCATCTTTACCAACGTGGAAAAACTGATCTTCGCGGCCGTGGTCGTCGGCGCCCTGGTGGCTGCCTATGGCCTGTACGACGGCTTCCTGACCCTTTGACCCACGTCTTCGCACACATGGAGGAATGAACAATGTCCGCTGAAAAACAGAAGTACGGTGTCCACTCCGAAGCCGGCAAACTGCGTAAAGTGATGGTCTGCTCCCCTGGGCTGGCCCACAAGCGCCTGACCCCGAGCAACTGCGATGAACTGCTGTTCGACGATGTGATCTGGGTCGACCAGGCCAAGCGCGACCATTTCGACTTCGTCACCAAGATGCGCGAGCGCGGCGTCGATGTGCTGGAAATGCACAACCTGCTGACCGACATCGTGCAGCAACCGGAAGCCCTCAAGTGGATCCTGGACCGCAAGATTACCTCTGACACCGTGGGTGTCGGCCTGACCAACGAGGTGCGTAGCTGGCTCGAAGGGCTGGAACCACGCCACCTGGCGGAGTTCCTGATTGGCGGCGTGGCTGGCCAGGACCTTCCAGTAAGCGAAGGCGCCGAAGTGATCAAGATGTACAACAAGTACCTGGGTCACTCCAGCTTCATTCTACCGCCGCTGCCCAACACCCAATTCACCCGTGACACCACCTGCTGGATCTACGGTGGTGTAACGCTCAACCCGATGTACTGGCCTGCGCGGCGTCAGGAAACGCTGCTGACCACCGCCATTTACAAGTTCCACAAGGAGTTCACCGGTGCCGACTTCCAGGTCTGGTATGGCGACCCGGACAAGGATCACGGCAATGCCACCCTCGAGGGCGGCGACGTGATGCCAGTCGGCAAGGGTATCGTGCTGATCGGCATGGGTGAGCGCACCTCGCGCCATGCCATCGGCCAACTGGCTCAGAACCTGTTCGAGAAAGGCGCTGCCGAAAAAGTCATCGTCGCTGGCCTGCCCAAGTCCCGCGCAGCGATGCACCTGGACACCGTGTTCAGCTTCTGCGACCGCGACCTGGTAACGGTATTCCCCGAGGTGGTGAAGGAGATCAAACCCTTCATCATCACCCCAGACTCCAGCAAGCCCTATGGCATGAACATCGCGCCGCAGGATGCCTCGTTCCTCGAGGTGGTATCCGAGCAATTGCTGGGCAAGAAAGACAAGCTGCGCGTGGTCGAAACCGGTGGCAACAGCTTTGCCGCCGAGCGCGAACAGTGGGATGACGGCAACAACGTGGTGGCCATCGAGCCGGGCGTGGTCATCGGCTACGACCGCAACACCTACACCAACACCCTGCTGCGCAAGGCCGGTATCGAGGTCATCACCATCAGCGCCGGCGAACTGGGCCGGGGCCGTGGCGGCGGCCACTGCATGACCTGCCCAATCGTGCGCGACCCAATCGACTACTAACGACCATACGCCCGGCCGCGCCCACGAAGCGGCGGCCGGGATGTTTGCCAAACTCAAGGAGAAACTGTCATGGCGTTCAATATTCACAACCGCAACCTGCTCAGCCTCGAACATCACACCACGCGCGAGCTGCGCTACCTGCTGGACCTGTCCCGCGACCTCAAGCGCGCCAAGTACACCGGTACCGAGCAGCAGCACCTGAAGGGCAACAACATCGCCCTGATCTTCGAGAAGACCTCGACCCGCACCCGCTGCGCCTTCGAAGTCGCCGCCTATGACCAGGGCGCCAACGTCACCTACATCGACCCCAACTCCTCGCAAATCGGCCACAAAGAAAGCATGAAGGACACCGCCCGCGTGCTCGGGCGCATGTACGATGCCATCGAGTACCGCGGCTTCAAGCAAGAGATCGTCGAGGAACTGGCCAAGTTCGCTGGCGTGCCGGTGTTCAACGGCCTCACCGATGAATACCACCCGACCCAGATGATTGCCGACGTGCTGACCATGCGTGAGCACAGCGACAAGCCGCTGCACGACATCAGCTACGCCTACCTGGGCGATGCCCGCAACAACATGGGCAACTCACTGCTGCTGATCGGCGCCAAGCTCGGCATGGACGTACGCATCGCCGCGCCCAAGGCGCTGTGGCCACACGACGACCTGGTCGAACGCTGCAAGAAATACGCGGAAGAAAGCGGCGCACGCATCACCCTCACCGAAGACCCGAAAGCAGCGGTCAAGGGCGTGGACTTCGTGCACACCGACGTCTGGGTATCGATGGGCGAGCCGATCGAAGCCTGGGGCGAGCGCATCAAGCAGCTCAAGCCTTACCAGGTGAATGCCGAGCTGATGAAGGCCACCGGCAACCCACGGACCAAGTTCATGCACTGCCTGCCGGCCTTCCACAACTCGGACACCAAGGTGGGCAAGCAGATCGCCGAACAGTACCCAGACCTGGCCAACGGTATCGAAGTGACCGATGACGTGTTCGAGTCGCCGGCCTGCATTGCCTTCGAGCAGGCGGAAAACCGCATGCACACGATCAAGGCGATCCTGGTGTCGACCCTGGCTGACCTGTAAGGGCTGACTCGACGGGAGCAACAACCCTGAACCCTGTGGGAGCAGCACCCACTTTTCCGATAAAGGACATTCCCCATGCGTATCGTTGTTGCATTGGGCGGCAACGCCCTGCTGCGTCGCGGCGAGCCCATGACCGCTGACAACCAGCGCGCCAATATCCGCACCGCCACCGAGCAGATCGCCAAGATTCACCCCGGCAACGAACTGGTTATCGCCCACGGCAACGGCCCACAGGTGGGCTTGCTGTCGCTGCAGGCGCTGTCCTACAAGCCGGACGAAGCCTACCCGCTGGACGTGCTCGGTGCCGAAACCGAAGGCATGATCGGCTACATGATCGAACAAGAGCTGGGCAACCTGCTGGCGTTCGAAGTGCCGTTCGCCACCCTGCTCACCCAGGTCGAAGTGGACGCCAACGACCCGGCCTTCAAAGACCCGACCAAATTCATCGGACCGGTCTACAGCAAGGAAGAAGCCGAGCGCCTGGCCAAGGAAAAAGGCTGGGTGGTCAAGGCCGACGGCGACAAGTACCGCCGTGTGGTGGCCAGCCCCAAACCCAAGCGCATCTTCGAGATCCGCCCGATCAAGTGGCTGCTGGAAAAAAGCAGCATCGTGATCTGCGCCGGTGGCGGTGGCATCCCCACCATGTACGACGAAAACCGCAAGCTCAAAGGTATCGAAGCGGTCATCGACAAGGACCTGTGCTCGGCACTGCTGGCCGAGCAACTGGAAGCCGACCTTCTGATAATCGCCACCGACGTCGATGCGGCCTACATTGACTGGGGCAAGCCTACGCAAAAAGCCATTGCCCAGGCCCACCCCGACGAACTCGAACGCCTGGGCTTCGCCGCTGGCTCCATGGGGCCGAAGGTGCAGGCAGCCAGTGACTTTGCCCGCAACACCGGCAAAGTGGCGGTGATCAGCTCGCTGGAGAACATCGAAGACATCGTCAAAGGCACCGCCGGCACCCGGGTTTCCACCGCCAAGCCTGGGATCAGCTACCGTTGAATGCAGTGGGCGGGCGCCCGGCGCCCGCCATTTTCGACCTTCCAAAGGAGCTTGCCATGGCCCAGTACCACCCTGGTCATGTACACATCGAGCGCAGTGCGCTGAACACCAATGACCACAGCTATGACCTGAACATCGAATACGAGGCCGCGACGGACCCCAAGGAAGGCAGAGGCATTCAGTTCCACATGCATGGCAGCATCGAAGGCAAGACCGTGGAGGAGAAGTTCTTCCTGCCCAAGGACCAGGTGTTGCCCAGCTTCCTCATGCTGTTGACCCGCAAGGCTCAGTCTTACCTGGCCCCGCCGAAGAAGTTCGAGAACCTCAGTTCACCGCACAAACTCTATGATTACATGTTCGCGGACATTCGCGAAAAGCTGGACGTGAAATCGGGCGACGCGATCAAGCCTGAACATCTGGAGTGACCCAATCGCCGGCAAGCCGGCTCCCACAGGTACTCCACTACCTTGGGTCCAGCGGGGTACTTGTGGGAGCCGGCTTGCCGGCGATTGGGTTTAACACTGCTCCCAAGGCATACTACTGGCCTCCCCGGCCATGACCATCCGCCTCCCCCATGCGCATCCACGTCAGCTTCATCGACCGCGTCGGCATCACCCAGGAAGTCCTCGCCCTGCTCGGTGCCCGCAACCTCAACCTGGACGCCGTGGAGATGGTCCCGCCGAACGTCTACATCGACGCCCCGACCCTCAGCCCCGCCGTGCTCGAAGAGTTGCACGACGCCTTGTTCGAAGTGCAGGGCGTGCAGTCGGTGGATGTGGTCGACATCCTCCCGGGCCAACGCCGCCACCTGCAGCTCGACGCCCTGCTCGCGGCCATGAGCGACCCGGTGCTGGCGGTGGACAGCGCAGGCCTGGTGCTGCTGGCCAACCCGGCGTTGATTGCCCTGTGCGGGCGCGAGTCGGCCGGGCGCTCGGTGGGTGAACTGTTCGGCGACAACGGGCTGCTTCAGGCCCTGCAAGACAACAACTTCCACCTACCAATGCGCGAGATGCAGCTCAATGGCCAGAGCCTGCTGCTCGACGCCACCCCCATCACCAACGCCGGCGGCCTGCTGACCCTGTACCCGCCGACGCGCATGGGCGAGCGCCTGTCGGCCTTGCACCACGACCACGCCGAAGGCTTCGATGCCTTGCTCGGTGAGTCACCGGCCATCCGTACCCTCAAAGCCCGTGCCCTGCGCGTGGCGGCCCTCGACGCACCCTTGCTGGTACACGGCGAGACCGGCACTGGCAAAGAGCTCGTGGCCCGCGCCTGCCATGCCATCAGCAGCCGCCATGCCGCGCCGTTTCTTGCCCTGAACTGCGCCGCGCTGCCCGAGAGCCTGGCCGAGAGCGAGCTGTTCGGCTATGCCCCAGGCGCCTTTACCGGTGCGCAACGCGGTGGCAAACCGGGGCTGATGGAACTGGCCAACCAAGGCACGGTGTTTCTCGACGAGATCGGCGAAATGTCGCCCTACCTGCAGGCCAAGCTGCTGCGTTTTCTCAGCGACGGCAGCTTCCGTCGCGTGGGTGGCGACCGTGAGGTGAAGGTGGATGTACGCATCATCAGCGCCACCCACCGCGACCTGGAGCGCATGGTGGCCGAAGGCACCTTCCGTGAAGACCTGTTCTACCGCCTCAACGTGCTTAACCTGCAGGTGCCACCGCTGCGCGACCGTGGCCAGGACATCCTGATGCTGGCGCACTTCTTCATGCAGCAGGCCTGCACGCAGATCCAGCGCCCACCCTGCCGGCTTACCCCAGCCACCCACTCGGCGCTGCTTGCCAACCCATGGCCAGGCAACGTGCGGCAGTTGCAGAACGTGATTTTCCGCGCTGCGGCCATCTGCGAAGGCAACCTGGTGGACATTGGCGACCTGGACATCGCCGGCACTTCGGTGGCCCGCGGCCAGGACGGCGAAGTGGCGAGCCTGGAGCAGGCTGTGGGCGACTTCGAGCGGGAACTCTTGCAGCGCTTATATGCAAGTTACCCCTCAACACGGCAATTGGCCGGCAGGCTGCAAACTTCACATACCGCCATTGCGCAGCGGCTGCGCAAGTACGGTATACCCGGAAAGTCATGAGGCCTGTTGAACAGCCCGAAGGTTATCAACCGGACGCAACAGGGTGCTCAACCCCAACAGCACGAAGGCACCGATCATCATCACCGCCCAAGCCCAGTGCAATGAGCTGAGCTGGTCACGCACGATACCGGCGAGCAGTGGCATGCTGGCGGCGATCAGGTACCCACCACCTTGCACGAACGCCAACAGCGCACCGGCCTTGGACGGTGAATCCGCGTGGTCCATGGCAACGATCAACGAGAGAGGGAAAAGCGCCCCAATGCCTAGCCCCAGGCATACCGTCGCCACGCCCGCCAACGCTACCGGCGCGACCATCAGGCACGCCAACCCTGCTATCAACAACAGAATGACCAACACCAAGGGGTGCCTGCGGTCAGGAAAGCGCTGGATCAAGGATGACACGAGCAACCCGGCGAGCACTTCGGTGACGGTCAGTGCCCCCAGCAGGTAACCCGCCTCGGCCGCCGTCCACCCCAACTCGATGTAGAACGGCGGCAACCAGGCCAGCACCAAGGTGTAGGCACCTGTGCCAATGCCGAAGAACAGCAACAGCAACCAGGCCCGTGCGCTGCGGTAGGGCAATGTGGCCGCCACCTGTCCGCCAGGCGTACCACGCGCTAGCAACAGCCAGACGATCAGGGCGACCAATGCCGGGACGGCAGCGTAGCCCAACGACAGTTGCCAGCCAAACAGGCTCGCGCCGGGTGCTGCCGTGGCGGCGGCCAACGCGGCGCCCGCCATGATGCCGGTGGTGAACAACCCCATCAGCATGCCAGCACTTTGCGGATGGCTGCCTTTGAGGAACGCTGGCATAAGCGCCTGAATCATCGCAATGCCGATACCGCCCAGTGCCGCCGTGGCGATGAGCGCTTCGGCAGTGCTGACGTAGGCGCGTGCAGCGCAGCTCAGCGCAATCAGCACGATGCCTGTCGCCACGCCCGTGGTCTCACCGACCAGACGCAGCAGCCAGGGGCCGGACAACGCGAACACGCCCATCATCATCACCGGCAAGGTTGTCAGCAGGCCGGCTTGGGTATTGCTCAGCCCCAGGTCGTGCTGCAGCAACTGCAGCAGCGGGCCGATAGCAGCCATGACCGGCCGCAAGTTCAAGCCGATCAATATCGCCAGCAACCCGACGCAGGCTTTGTTGGGGGTATCAGACATGATGGAGGGGCTCCTGCAGAAACGCACCGGTTACCTGGTTGAATGCCTGTGCCAGCGGTACGTTGAATACGTGCCCCTCGCCAGCGAGGGTGGCCAGGCGAGCGTGACCGATGTTGCTGCAGAGGGTTTCGGCCTCGGCGCTGGGGCTGATCGGGTCAAATTCTGCGGCGAGCACCAGTGTGGCAGCCTGAATGCGTTGCAAATCGCCAGTCAGGTCGTACTGCTTCATGCCCTCGCACCAGCGGACCTGGTTGTGCGCCCGTAACTGCGCCGCCTGGGCGTGCCACGCCTGGTAAAGCCGCTGACCATCGGGCGAGGCGGCGAAGTCCGCACCCACCAATGCAGGCCAGCTCGATTTGAAGCGCTTGAGGCAACCATCCTGCTTGTCGAAGGCGGCCGCCCACTCGCTGAGCAGCCCCCGGCGATGCGCCGTGCTCATGCTGGCGAAGGTGCCGGCAACGATCAGTTTCTCCACGGCGTGCGGTGCATGGCAGGCCATCTCAAGGGCCACCATGCCCCCGAGGGACAAGCCGATCAGCTGGATGCTGTCGAGCCCAAGGTGGTCCAGCAGCGCCAGCATCTCCAAGGCTTGGGCATAGGCGGTGATGCCTTCGGGCGCATCACTGGATGCACCGTGCCCTAGCAGGTCGGGTACGATGACACGGTGCCCGAGGCCAAGCAGCGCGCTGAGCTGCGGCATCCACGCCCTGCCGCTGTTGCCCAACCCATGCAGCAGGAGTACAGGGCTACCGGAGCCGGTGTCATGATAATAGTGACGATGCTGTCCATGTATGAAAAAAGCCATGCTGCCTCCTGATCCTTGAGCTTCACCGCGCCAAGATAGCTTAACGTTAAGATTGTTAAAAGGTGCGGGGGTTCAGAAGGTGCGCTGGTTAAACATTTCCAGGTTGAACGATGAGTGCAGCAATGAACGATCATGTCGATTTCGTCGTCGCGCAGTGGGCGCAGGCGATGCCTTCCGTGGATGTTTCCTCCATGGAGATCTTTGGCCGAATGGCGCGTATCAGCAAGCACCTGGAGCGCATGCGTGCAGAAGCCCTGGCGCAGTATGGTTTCAAGGAGGGCGAGTTCGACGTCCTGGCAACCTTGCGCCGTGCGGGGGCGCCCTACCGCCTGACGCCAACCGAGCTGTATCGCTCGTTGCTGATAACGTCCGGCGCGATGACCAACCGCTTGGCGAGACTGGAAAGCGCCGGCATGGTCGAGCGCATTGCCGACAATAACGACAAGCGCAGCTCCCAGGTGGCCCTCACAGCACAGGGCAAGGCATTGATTGATAAGGCCGTCCTTACCCATACTGAGATCCAGGAGCTGGTACTGGCCCCCCTGAGCGCCGAGCAGCGAGCACACTTCGCTCAGCTGTTGAAGCAAATGCTCGCTCATCTGCCAGGTGAGGGTGCGCCCAGGCAATGAACTGGAAAATTCAGGAGGAATTTTCATGCTTCACAGCAATTACCTGAAGCAATTGGATCTGCAGGACATCGTGGTGTTCATCAACCTGCTCGAACTGCGCAGCGCCAAGCGGACTGCCGAATTGATGAATGTCAGCCAGCCCACCGTCAGTTATTGCCTGAAGCGCCTGCGCGGTTGCTTCGACGACACCTTGTTCTCGTCGTCGCAAGGGGTGCTGAAACCCACCACCAAAGCGGAAAAGATTGCGCCGTACCTGCGCGTGGTGGTCGAGTCCGTCAACCGCTGTGCCGAGGACGACAGCAGCGCCTCGCCACAAGCACAGCGCAAGATCTGGCGCATCTGCGCGCCCGAGTATTTCGAACTGTCCTTCTTGCCGCAGGCGCTGGCAGTACTGTCACGTACCCACGGCAATACCTCGCTGCACCTCGAACGCTTGAGCCGTGACCTGCCGGTGGACCGGCTGATTTCAGGCGACATCGACATTGCCATCGGCTTTGGCCCGGGCTATCACCAGATGCACCCCGAGCTGCAGTGGCAACCCGTGCTCAGCGATGATTTCGTGTGCGTAACCAGCCAAGGCATGCTCGCCAGTGAAGAGGCCATGAGCCTGGACGAGTTCTGTGCTTCGCCCCATGTGTTCCCGACACCGTGGATATCGGAAAAGAACATGGTCGACAGCTGGCTGGACAAGGTTGGCCGATCACGCAACGTGCTGGTGCGCGCCAACGGCTATCAGGCCTGCGTGAATATCGTGGCCGCCGTGCCCGCCACGGTGGCACTGCCCGCACGCCTGTTGCCGCACCTGCGCATCGCGCCTGGGCTGAAGGTGTGCAAACCGCCGCTGGGGTTCCCCAGTTTCACCCTCGACATGATCTGGTCGCGCGACCGCAGCGACAGCAAGGATATTTCCAGCCTGCGCGCACTGGTCGAAGCGGTGGCGCAAACGCTGTTGACGGAACGATGACCCGCTTTATTAAATTTTCCCATCGCGTTTAGATTTCTTAAAACCAGCAGCTTGTTCTTTTCACTTACTGTGAGGTCATCGGGTAGCGGTGTTCTACCTGACCCACAGTTCACGGAGGAATAAGTCATGCTGGCGCACGTACAACCCACGGTGTTTCCGTTCTATCGACAACCGACGCCGTGCTACGGTTTCGAATGTATCTATGCCGTCGACCGCGACCTGCGGGTAGGCGATTCAATCAACAGTGCAACACTGTATGAAGACCTCGCCCACAGTGGCGCAATTATCTACCGCGACTTTGCCGATACGCTGCCGGACTTCAACGACTTCGTCAGTGCGCATTCCGCCCGCGTGACATTCGACCCGGCCCGCAAAGCCGCCACGTCCAACACGGCAGAAATCGAGGCCGGGGTGAATGAAATGGGGCTGCACCGTGAGAACGGTAACTTGCCATTCAACCCCGACCTGCAGTGGTTCTACTGCCTGGAGCCAGCAGCCGTGGGCTCTGAGACGACCTTGTGCGACGGCCAACGCGTACTGTTCGACTTGTCTTCGAAGACCCGAAAGTGTTTTGAGAACCGTGAAATTCGTTACAGCCGGCGCATCCCTTGGAACAATGTAAAACGTTTTCTGAGCATTGAACTGCAACTGCCCATCGATGATATTACCGACGAGCATTTGCACCACGTCAATCAACTTGTCAGTGGCCAAACTTACCGTCGCATCGATCAGAACCTGATTGCGTCCGAACTGGTTATTTCCGCGGTTGAAACCAGTTGCTTCAGCGGCAAGAAAGCGTTTTGCAATTCGATGCTCGGCCCCAGCGTCAATTATGAACCGCCGCTTATCACCTGGGCCGATGGTGAAGATATCGCCCTGGATATCTGGGACGAAATCAAAGAAGTCACCGCCCGCAATACCTATAGCCACTTCTGGCAGAAGGGCGACCTGGTGGTAATCGACAACACCCGGGTGATGCACGGTCGCCGACGCCTGGATGACCCCTCACGGCGCATATTCGGCGCGCAAAGCTACCGCATTGGAGGTATCGGCCAATGATCAGCCAAAAAATGCAGGACTACCTGGCCGCCACCCCCGACCGCGTAGTGATCAAGGAAATGAACGGTCGCGCCTACACGTTGCACGAATTGCGCCGTGACGTGATGCGACTGGCCAATGCCCTCGAGGGGCGGGTTGGCCGCTGCGAACGCAAAGTGTTCGGCATCGCCATGCGCTCTTGCTACGAGTGGGTGTACACCTTGTTGGCGATCCAGAAAGTAGGCGGTGTGTTGCTACCGGTTCCCATCGAGTTCTCCGACGACCAGATCGGCAGCCTGCTGGGCAAGGCGGCGGCAGTGTTCGTCAGCGATGAGCAAACCGCCGGCCGCCTGCACGCTATTTTGCCGGACAAGGCGTGCTTCATCCCCGCGCAACTCATGCACGAGACCATTGGTGATGAATGGCGCCAGGAGGACGAGCTCATCCCGGACGGCATTGTTTCGATCATCCACACGTCCGGCACCACCTCCAAACCTAAAGGGGTGATGATCCGCGACGAGGCCGTCGGGTTGCTGGTCGATAACGTGATGAAGCGCCTGCCACAACAGCCGCTGCACTACTTCTCGATTGTCCCCATGAGTTTGCTGATCGAGCAGGTGCTGGGGGTGTTCATCCCGATTCTGTCCGGCGGCACCTTGACCCTCATGCCCGAAGGCATGACCGAATACGGCGCAGCCAGCGGCAACGCACGGCAGTACCTGCAGTTGATAGCCCCCAACCAGCCGAACTTCCTGTACCTGCCGCCCAAGCTGCTGGAAGAGGCCAACCTGCTGCTCAAGCACTGCTCGGTCGAGGAACTGTTCGGGCCACAACGCCCGCACATCATCACCGGCGGCGCGAAGATTCCGGTAACGGTTTTGGAAGCCTTGGAAGCGCATGGCGTGCAGGTGTTCGAAGCCTATGGGCTGAGCGAGAACTCTTCGATCATTTCGCTCAACTCACCGGCGCAACGGCGTATCGGCTCGGCAGGCACACTGCTCGATGGCATCGAACCCAAGCTGGTCGACGGTGAATTGCTGGTCCGCACGCCGACCCTCTGCGCCGGTTACTACAACGCCGACGATACTGCCTGCGACCTGTCCGACGGGTATCTGCATACCGGCGATATCGCCGAATTTCGCGACGGTTATCTGTACATCACCGGCCGCAAGAAGCACGTGATCATCCTGTCTACCGCACGCAACATTTCGCCTGAATGGGTCGAGAACGTCTACAAAGAGAGCGCTCTGGTAGACGACATGATCGTCATGGGCGAAGGCAAGGACGAGCCCTGCGCCATCGTCTTGAGCAGCGCCTGCGCTGACTCGGTCCGCCAGGAAATGGCGCGCCTGGAGCACCGGCTCGCCGACTTTGCCAGGGTCAGGCAGATTCGCGTCATCGCTGACATCGCCACCTTCCGTGATCAGTTCTACACCGTCACGGGGCGGCCACGCAGGGCCGAGATCGAAGCGCGGTTCATCGACCAGATGTACGCCTGAGGAAGCCACCATGTACATCGTGCGTAATTTCTACAAAGGCCGACCTGGCTACCGATGCCTGCAGGAAGCGGTACGTGCCCACTACCTCAAGCACTATGGCGCGACACCAGAGCCCCAGCCCGATCTGTTCGTCTGCCTGACCGGTGCCAACGGTGGAGCCCCAGGTTACGCCTGTGCGGGGATCAGCTACGGCGATTCCGGCAAGCTGTTCAGCGAGTACTACCTGGATCAAAGCCTGGATGAGCGCTACCACATCGATCGGGCACGCATTGCCGAAGTGGGCGCCTTCGCCTCGTTTCATAGCGGCAGTGGGGCCGGGAAGTACTTGCTCAACAACGTGATCAAGACACTGGCCCTGCGAAATTTCGGCTTGGTGGTGCTGACCGCGACCGAGCAAGTGCGCCAGCTGCTGATCCCCCTGGTGGACACCCTTGAGGACCTGGGCGGTGCCGACCGTAACAGGCTCAAGGACCCTGGCGTCAACTGGGGCAACTACTACGAACACGGACCACGGGTGGTGGCTTCGCGCCTGTCTGCACCGAGTACCTGGGGCAATGCCCCCGCCCTGGCGCTGAGCCAGCCGCATTTCACCTGCCAGGCATCCGCCTGACCACATCTGGCTCCGGGCATGGCCGTGCCCGGAGCACTGGAGGTAACCATGAACGCAAACAAGCGTTACGAGAATTTCATCGTGTTCCTTGCGCCCCTGATCAACAGCGTCGGGGGGATCGCCATCGACCTGTATGCGCCGAGCATGCCGTCAATCGGGCATGAGCTAGGCGCCAGCCCGTCGCTCATGCAAAACACCATCACCATCACCTTGCTGTTCTATGCCATCGGCCAGCTATTTTTCGGCATCATGACCGATGCGCGCGGGCGCAGGCCGGCGGTAATCCTGGGCCTGGTGCTGTTCCTCAGCGGCAGCCTGCTGGCCACCTTCTCGACCTCCATCGAAATGCTGTTGGTGGCCCGCGCACTGCAAGGTTTTGCGATCGGTGCCTGCCAAGTGGTTGCCCGTGCCTTGCTGGTCGATATCGTCAAGGGCCCGCGCTTCTATGTGGCGATCATCTACCTGAGCCTGGCGTTCGGCCTCGGGCCCGTCATCGCACCCTATGTGGGCGGCATGATCGAGGTCTACCTGGGGTGGCGCTACAATTTCGTCCTGTATGCGGTCTACGCCGTGATCGTGATGGCGTTCGTCCTGGCTGGGCTCAAGGAATCCCTGCCCGCCACTGCCCGTCGCAGTGCCATGCAAACGTTGGTGGGCTACCGGTGCATTCTGGCTGACGGGCGCTTTCGTTCTTCGGTCATCGTGCTGGGGGCAAGTTTCTCGGCGTTTCTGCTGTGGAACGTGATTGGCCCGCATATCGTCCAGGAACGGCTGGGCCATGACGCACAGTACTTCGGCACCACGGCACTGGCGGTGGGCAGTTGCTATCTGGTCGGGACGCTGGTCAATCGCGCGTTGATCCGCAGGGTCCAGGCGGCCACGTTGATGTGGACGGGCATGCTGCTGTTCCTGCTCGGCGTGTTGAGCATCGCCGCCATGCCGGCTGGGCTGAACCTGGTCAGCATCCTGGGTGGCATCATGCTTGTCGCGTTCGGCCAGGGCTTTATCTTTTCCAACGCCATGGCCCGCTCCATGTCCCTGTTCCCCGACCGCGCAGGCGTAGCGGCAAGCCTGCAAGGCTGCCTGATGCTGGTGTTCGGGTCGCTGGCGTCGGGCATCGTCAGTGCGCTGCCGTTGGCGTCTAACCTGGCGATCGCGGGCGTGTTCCTGGTGCTCTGGCTGATCTCGCTGTCAGGGATGCTGACGGTGCGCCTGCAACAGCGCCAAGCGTCGCCAGCCTGAGCCCGGTGTCGCCCGCTAGGCTTAGATGACGTGGGTGTATTGGTTTCAATACAACGTAATGAAATCAATACACCCCCACACCGATCTGTATCTATAAGGGTTTGCCACGACTGGCGATTTGGGCCGTGGACCTTCTGTATCGATTTCATTCCGGCCTCGTATTCACGAGCACTTCGATAATCGATCAAGCCATTGATTTATAAGCGTTTTATTTTATTGGCCACATTTTTGCTACAGGAAATCCAACAAGTGCGTGGCCGACCACGCCTACCGCCCTGCTTTTCGAGGATTTCCCATGAGCGAGTTGCGTTTTACTGAAGATCACGAATGGCTGCGCGTCGAAGCTGACGGCAGCGTCACCGTGGGCATCACCGCCTACGCCCAGAACGCCCTCGGCGATGTGGTCTTCGTGCAACTGCCAGAGTTGCAGCAGTATGAGAAAGGCAGCGAAGCGTCCACCGTCGAATCGGTAAAGGCCGCCAGCGGCGTGTACATGCCGCTGACCGGCGAAGTGGTCGAGGTCAACGGCCAGCTCGAAAGCAGCCCGGAACTGGTCAACGAAGACCCGATGGGTGAAGGCTGGTTCTTCCGCTTTAACCCGGCCGACATGAGCGAAGTGACCGCCCTGCTCGACCAGGACGCCTACGACCGCCTGCTCAAAGCCAACGACGACGCCTGAGGAACCGCACCATGACCATCAACCTCGGCACCGCCAACGAATTCATCGCCCGCCACATCGGCCCACGCGCCGCTGACGAACAGGCCATGCTCGCCACCTTGGGGTTCGATTCCCTGGACGCCATGACCGCCGCGGTCATCCCCGACAGCATCAAAGGCACCAGCGTGCTCGGTGCTGAAGACGGCCAGAGCGAAGCCGACGCACTCGCCTCGCTGAAAGCCATCGCCGGTAAGAACCAGCTGTTCAAGAGCTACATCGGCCAGGGTTACTACAACACCCACACCCCGGCACCGATCCTGCGCAACCTGCTGGAAAATCCGGCCTGGTACACCGCCTACACCCCTTACCAGCCCGAAATTTCCCAGGGGCGCCTGGAAGCGCTGTTGAACTTCCAGACCCTGATCAGCGACCTGACCGGCCTGCCGATCGCCAACGCCTCGTTGCTCGACGAAGCCACCGCTGCCGCCGAAGCCATGACCTTCTGCAAGCGCCTGTCGAAGAACAAGACCAGCCATGCCTTCTTCGCCTCCAGCCACTGCCACCCGCAAACCCTCGACGTGCTGCGCACCCGGGCCGAGCCGCTGGGCATCGACGTGGTGGTGGGCGACGAACGTGAACTGACCGATGTCAGCGCTTTCTTCGGCGCACTGCTGCAGTACCCGGCCAGCAACGGTGACGTGTTCGACTACCGCGACCTGGTTCAGCGCTTCCACGCGTCCAACGCCCTGGTGGCCGTGGCTGCCGACTTGCTGGCCCTGACCTTGTTGACCCCACCAGGCGAGTTCGACGCTGACGTGGCCATCGGCAGCGCCCAACGCTTTGGCGTGCCACTGGGCTTTGGCGGCCCGCACGCGGCTTACTTCGCCACCCGCGATGCGTTCAAGCGCGACATGCCGGGCCGCCTGGTCGGCGTGTCGATCGATCGCTTCGGCAAGACCGCCCTGCGCCTGGCCATGCAAACCCGCGAACAGCACATCCGCCGCGAGAAGGCCACCAGCAACATCTGCACCGCCCAAGTGCTGCTGGCCAACATCGCCAGCATGTTCGCCGTTTACCACGGCCCGGCCGGCCTCAAGCGCATCGCCCAACGCACCCATGCACTGACCGCCATCCTCGCCGCCGGCCTCAAGGCCATGGGCGTTCAGGTCGTCGGCGACAGCGCCTTCGATACCCTGACCCTGGCCACCGGCGAAGCCACCGCCAGCCTGCATGCCAAAGCCCGTGACCAGCGCATCAACCTGCGCCAGGTCGACGCTGGCCACGTCGGCCTGTCGCTCGACGAAACCACCGCCCAGGCGGATGTCGAAGCGCTCTGGCAACTGCTCGCCGGCGACCAACCGCAACCGGACTTCGCCGCCCTCGCGGCCAGCACGGGCTCGCTGCTGCCGGCCAACCTGCTGCGCCAGTCGGCGATCCTCGAACACCCGGTGTTCAACCGCTACCACAGCGAAACCGAGCTGATGCGTTACCTGCGTCGCCTGGCCGACAAGGACCTGGCGCTGGACCGCAGCATGATCCCGCTGGGTTCGTGCACCATGAAGCTCAACGCTGCCAGTGAAATGATCCCGGTCACCTGGGCCGAATTCGGCAACCTGCACCCGTTCGCTCCGGCTGAACAAAGCCAGGGTTACCTGCAGATGACCACCGAGCTGGAAGCCATGCTGTGCGCCGCCACCGGTTACGACGCGGTGTCGCTGCAACCCAACGCCGGTTCCCAGGGCGAATACGCCGGCCTGCTGGCCATCCGCGCCTACCACCGCAGCCGCGGCGAAGGCCACCGCGACATCTGCCTGATCCCGTCTTCGGCCCATGGCACCAACCCTGCGACCGCGAACATGGCGGGCATGCGTGTGGTGGTCACCGCCTGTGACGCCCGTGGCAACGTCGATGTCGAGGACCTGCGCGCCAAGGCTATCGAACACCGCGAGCGCCTGGCCGCCATCATGATCACCTACCCGTCGACCCACGGCGTGTTCGAAGAAGCGATCGGCGAAATCTGCGCAATCATCCACGACAACGGCGGCCAGGTTTACATCGACGGCGCCAACATGAACGCCATGGTCGGCCTGTGTGCCCCTGGCAAGTTCGGCGGCGACGTTTCGCACCTGAACCTGCACAAGACCTTCTGCATTCCGCACGGTGGTGGCGGCCCAGGCGTCGGCCCGATCGGCGTCAAGTCGCACCTGGCGCCGTTCCTGCCCGGCCACGCGCAGCTGGAGAACCCGCAGGGCGCGGTGTGCGCCGCACCGTTCGGCAGCGCCAGCATCCTGCCGATCACCTGGATGTACATCCGCATGATGGGCGGTGCCGGCCTCAAGCGCGCGTCGCAAATGGCCATCCTCAACGCCAATTACATCGCCCGGCGCCTGGAAGAGCACTATCCTGTTCTGTACACCGGTGGTAATGGCCTGGTTGCCCACGAGTGCATCCTCGACCTGCGCCCGCTGAAGGACACCAGCGGTATCAGCGTCGACGACGTGGCCAAGCGCCTGATCGACTTCGGTTTCCACGCCCCGACCATGTCTTTCCCGGTGGCCGGCACGCTGATGATCGAGCCGACTGAAAGCGAGTCCAAGGAAGAGCTGGACCGCTTCTGCGACGCGATGATCCAGATCCGCGAAGAAATTCGCGCCGTCGAGAACGGCAGCCTGGACAAGGACGACAACCCACTGAAAAACGCCCCGCACACCGCAGCGGAGCTGGTTGGCGAATGGGCCCACGGCTACAGCCGTGAACAGGCGGTGTACCCGCTGCCGAGCCTGGTGGAAAGCAAGTACTGGCCACCAGTCGGCCGGGTCGACAACGTGTTCGGCGACCGTAACCTGGTCTGCGCCTGCCCGTCGATCGAGAGCTACCAGGACGCCTGATAGCTCATCGGCCCACCGCCTGACTTGTGGGAGCGGGTTCACCCGCGAATGCAATTGTGGACTCACTGACGCATTCGCGGGTAAACCCGCTCCCACAGGGTCCAGTGTCGCCTTCAAGCCTTACCTGGAGGAAGCAGCATGTCACTGAGCGTCTTCGACCTGTTCAAGATCGGCATCGGCCCCTCCAGCTCCCACACGGTCGGCCCGATGCGCGCCGCCGCACGTTTTGCCGAAGGCCTGCGCCGCGACGGCCTACTGGCCAGCACGGTCAGCGTCAAGGCCGAGCTGTATGGCTCGCTCGGCGCCACGGGTAAAGGCCACGGCAGCGACAAGGCGGTGTTACTCGGCTTGGAAGGCGAGCACCCCGATACCGTCGATACCGAAGCCATCCCTGCCCGCCTGCAGGCCATCCGCGACAGCGGCCACCTGCGCCTGCTTGGCGAACACGACATCGCGTTCGTCGAAAAGCAGCACCTGGCAATGATCCGCAAGCCACTGGCCTACCACCCCAACGGCATGATCTTCCGCGCCTTCGACCACGCCGGCCTGCAGATCCGCAGCCGCGAATACTACTCGGTAGGCGGCGGTTTCGTGGTCGACGAGGACGCTGCCGGCCACGACCGTATCGTCGAGGACAGCACGCCGCTGCCCTACCCATTCAAGTCCGCCAAGGCGCTGCTCGGGCACTGCACCGCGCAACACCTGTCGATCAGCCAGGTCATGCTGGCCAACGAGGCGGCCTGGCGCCCGGAGGCCGAGACCCGTGCCGGCCTGCTGCGTATCTGGCAAGTGATGCAGGATTGCGTCGAGGCCGGTTACCGCCATGAAGGCATTTTGCCGGGTGGGCTCAAGGTCAAGCGCCGGGCACCGGCGTTGTACCGACAGCTCAGCCAACACCCGGAAGCCAGCCTGCGCGATGCGCTGTCGGTGCTCGACTGGGTCAACCTCTACGCGCTGGCGGTAAACGAAGAGAACGCCTACGGCGGCCGTGTGGTCACCGCACCCACCAATGGCGCTGCAGGCATCGTCCCAGCGGTCTTGCACTACTACATGCGCTTTGTACCGGGTGCCAGCGAAGACGGCGTGGTGCGCTTTCTGCTCACGGCGGCGGCCATCGGCATTCTCTACAAAGAAAATGCCTCCATCTCCGGCGCCGAGGTTGGCTGCCAGGGCGAAGTGGGCGTGGCCTGCTCGATGGCCGCCGGAGCCCTGTGCGAAGTCATGGGCGGTAGCGTGCAACAGGTCGAGAACGCCGCCGAGATCGGCATGGAACACAACCTGGGCCTGACCTGCGACCCGATTGGTGGGCTGGTTCAGGTGCCCTGCATCGAGCGCAACGCCATGGGCTCGGTGAAGGCGATCAACGCCGTGCGCATGGCCTTGCGCGGTGACGGGCAGCACTTCGTCTCGCTCGACAAGGTCATCCGCACCATGCGCCAGACCGGCGCCGACATGAAAAGCAAATACAAGGAGACCGCCCGCGGCGGTCTGGCCGTCAACATCATCGAGTGTTGACCCAATAACAACACCAAGGAGTCACTGATGTCCGAAACACTGCTCAAGACCCCGCTGCACGCCCTGCACCTCGAACTGGGCGCGCGGATGGTGCCGTTTGCCGGCTATGACATGCCGGTGCAGTACCCGCTGGGCGTGCTCAAGGAGCACCTGCACACCCGCGAGCAGGCAGGCCTGTTCGACGTCTCGCACATGGGCCAGATCATCCTGCGTGGCAGCGACGCTGCCAAGGCGCTGGAAAGCCTGGTGCCCGTGGACATCATCGACCTGCCAGTGGGCATGCAGCGCTATGCCATGTTCACCAATGAACAAGGCGGCATTCTCGACGACCTGATGGTCGCCAACCTGGGCGATGACGTGCTGTTCCTGGTGGTGAACGCCGCCTGCAAGGACCAGGACTTGGCCCACCTGCAAAAACACATCGGCAGCCGCTGCGAGATTCAGCCACTGTTCGAGGCCCGCGCGCTGCTGGCCCTGCAAGGCCCGGCGGCGGTCAAGGTGCTGCAACGCCTGGCCCCGGAAGTGGCTGGCATGACCTTCATGCAGTTCCGCCCGGTCACCCTGCTCGGCGAAGACTGCTACGTCAGCCGCTCGGGTTACACCGGTGAAGACGGTTACGAAATTTCGGTGCCGGCCAACGCCGCCGACGCCCTGGCCCGCCGCCTGCTGGCCGAGCCCGAAGTGCAACCCATCGGCCTGGGTGCGCGCGACTCGCTGCGCCTGGAAGCCGGCCTGTGCCTCTATGGCCACGACATGAACATCGAGACCACGCCGATTCAGGCCAGCCTGCTGTGGGCCATCTCGAGAGTGCGCCGCGCCGACGGTGAACGCGCTGGCGGCTTCCCCGGTGCTGACATCATCTTTGGCCAGCAGCAGCACGGTGTAAAACAAAAGCGTGTCGGCTTGCTGCCGCAAGAACGTACACCGGTACGAGAAGGCGCAGAGATTGTCGATGCATCCGATAACCCAGTAGGCAAAGTCTGCAGTGGTGGCTTTGGCCCAACACTTGGCGCACCGGTTGCAATGGGTTATGTCGATATCGAACATGGCGCGCTAGACACCCCACTGTTTGCATTGGTACGGGGCAAGAAGGTTGCCTTGAAAGTCAGCAAAATGCCTTTCGTGCCGCAACGTTACTACCGTGGCTGAATGCAGAACATGAGGTCGGTGAACAGCTTCGTCCTATTCGATTTCGAACCTGTTCAATAACGAACGAACATGGCGCCAGCCCAGGCGCCATGCCGTTTGCGACAAATTGTTCGGCTATCGGCAAAAGCCCTGTTTTCCTGACGAGCAAGGGCTTGTTTTTCGCGCAGGAGTTGGCGTAGAGTCACTGCACTGTGTTTGCATGGGTCGCAACAGTTCGTGACCTGGGCCAGTAGCCGCAATCTGCTACAACCCGTTCGACGTCTCTTACTTTCCAGCAACCCAGCCCAGTAAGCTTTCATTCAATAACGATGTGAAAGTAACTGTTATCAAATTAATAGATTCATAGGAAATAAGAAAATGGCACAGCGTCAGAACGGTACCGTCAAGTGGTTCAATGACGAGAAAGGTTACGGTTTCATCACTCCAGAGAGCGGTCCGGATCTGTTCGTACACTTCCGTGCCATTCAAGGCAACGGCTTCAAAAGCCTGAAAGAAGGCCAGAAGGTTACCTTCGTAGCCGTTCAAGGCCAAAAAGGCATGCAGGCTGACGAAGTCCAGCCAGAAGCCTGATAATCCCTAAAAAAGAGCCCCTGCGTTGACGCGCAGGGGCTTTTTTTTGCCCGTAGTTCCCTAAAATGGGCCTTTGCCATCTGGAGCTGCAGCGTAATGTCCAAGCCTCCCCTCTTGCCCCAGGGTGACTTCCCGCCCGCTGGGCTAGGCCGCCGGCTGGCGGCGATGTTCTATGACTTTTTGCTGTGCACTGCCCTGCTGATCGTGACGGCGGGCGCTTACAAGATGATCCAGATGGCAATTATCGGCGAGGCCCGCATGCGTGAGCTGACCGATGCCGGGGCGCTGGATGGCGACCCGTTGTTGTCGACGATCCTAGTATTCGCGCTCTTTGGTTTCTTTGCCAAGTTCTGGACCCACGGCGGGCAGACCCTGGGCATGCAGGTGTGGGGCGTGCGGGTGCAGAATGCCGATGGCAGTGCCATCAGCCTGTGGCAGGCACTGTTGCGCTTCGTGGTCTCGATCGCGTCGTGGCTGTGCCTGGGGCTGGGGTTTTTCTGGGCGTTGATCGACAAGCGCAAACGCGGGTGGCATGACATCTATTCGGAGACACAGCTGGTGCGGGTGCCGAAGCAGAAGAAATGACGCGCAGTTACGCACACTCTTCAATGCGGCCACCGTCTCTGTAGGAGCAGCCTTGTGCTGCGAAGAGGCCCGTGACAACAGCCAAGATTGATTGCGCTGTCACCGGCCTCTTCGCAGCACAAGGCTGCTCCTACAGGCCAAGGTTAAGCACACGCCTAAAGCCAGAATTGAACCCTCAAAAAAGCCGACCCTTAGGTCGGCTTTTGCACATCGATCAAACCCTCAACCCGCTCGGCGGAGTAACCACAACCCTGCCAGCGCGCAGATCCCGGCCGGTATCACGACCGCCAGCAACGGCGGGAAGCCGAACACCTGGCTCGAAGGGCCTAGCAGGTCCTGGGCGATGCGGAACACGAAGCCCACCAGCACACCGGTGAATACCCGCTGGCCGAGGGTCACCGAGCGCAGGGGGCCGAAGATGAAGGAAATCGCCATCAGCACCAGTGCCGCAGTCACGGCCGGCTGCAACACCTTGGTCCAGAACGCCAGCCAGTAGCGGGCATTGTTCAAGCCTTGGTCAGACAGGTAGTGGATGTAATCCCACAAGCCGGTGATGGACAGCGATTCCGGCGCCAGGATCACGGTATTGAGCAGTTGCGGCGTGACCGAAACGTCCCAGCGCTCTTCCGGCGTTTTCACCACTTCGGTGTGGTCACCACGGAAATACGTGGTGCTGACATCGCTGAGCTGCCAGTGGTCGTCGTTGTACTGCGCCCGGCGGGCGAAGCTGGAGGTGACGATCTTGCGCTCACTGTCGAAACGGTAGCGGGTCACGCCCAGCAGCAAACCATTGGGCTGCACGGCGTTGATGTGCACGAACTCTTCGCCCTGACGGTGCCACATACCCCGCTTGGAGCTCTGCGCCTCACCGCCACCCTGGGCCAGGGAACGGTCGGCCTGGGCCTTGTTTTCGGTGACCGGCGCCACGTACTCGCCAATCAACACGCCCACCAGCATCAGCACCAGCATCGGCTTCATGACCGCCCAGACGATGCGGCCGATGGAAACACCGGCAGCGCGCATGATGGTCAGTTCGCTGCTGCTGGCCAGGCTGCCCAGGCCGATCAGGCAGCCAATCAATGCCGCCATCGGCAACATGTCATACAAACGACGCGGGGCGGTCAGCAGCGTGAACCAGCCAGCATCCATCACCGTGTAGGTGTCGCTCAGGTCGCTCATCTCATCGATGAAGGCGAACAGGGAGGCCAGGCCGAGGATGATCCCCAGCACCGCCAGAATGGCCATGAGCACGCTCATGCCGATGTAGCGATCCAGTTTAACCACGGGCCACCTCCGCACGACGGGCAGCGCGTTTGAGGCTCAGCGGTTCCCAGTACATCAGCCCAAGCCCGATCAGCAGGAACAGGCCGTGCACCCACCACATGCCCAGGGCGATCGGCAATTTGCCCTTCTCGAGGGCGCCGCGTACGGAAATCAGCATTGTCAGGTAGGCCATGTACAGAAGAATCGCCGGCAGCAACTTGAGGAAGCGGCCCTGGCGTGGGTTGACCCGCGACAGCGGCACTGCCAGCAGGGTCACGACGAAGACCAGGATCGGCAACGACAACCGCCATTGCAGCTCGGCGCGTTCGCGCAAGCCCTCCTGGCCGAACAATTGCGAAGTCGGAATAGCTTCGCGCTCGGTCACTTCCTCGCTGACTTCAGGCTTGGGCAGCAGTACGCCATAGGTGTCGTACTTGATGGCACGGTAATCGGCCTGGCCAGGGTTGCCGTCGTAGCGGTAGCCGTTTTCCAGCACCAGGTAGCGGTTGCCATCGGCTTGCACTTCCTGGTGGCCTTTTTCGGCGACCAGTACCGACGGGGCGCGGTCCTTGGTCTTGTCTTGGTTGAAGCGTTTTTCGGAGATGAACACGCCACCAAGGTTGATGCGGTCGTCCGACAGCTGCTCGGTGTAGGTCACCCGCGAGCCATCACGCAGGGTCTGGAAACGACCAGGCACCAGGGTGTCGAACTCGGTCAGGGCATCCTGCTGGCTGATGATCTGCTGCACCTGGGCCACGCCCAGGGGCGCCAGGCTCAGGCTCAGCCAGGCAACCAGCAAGGCCACCAGGGCGGCGGGCGCCATGGTCAGGCCCAGCAGGCGCTGCTGGCTCATGCCCGTGGCCGACAGCACGGTCATTTCGCTTTCCAGGTACAAACGGCCGTAGGCCAGCAAAATGCCGAGGAACAGCCCCAAAGGCAGGATCAGTTGCAAGAAACCCGGCAGACGGAAGCCCATGATCAGGAACAGCACGCTCGGGTCGAGCACGCCCTGCGCCGCCTGGGCCAGGTACTTGATGAAACGCCCACTCATGATGATCACCAGCAGCACGGCGCTGACGGCGCTCAAGGTCACCAGGACCTCGCGGGACAGATAACGAAAGACGATCAAACCAGACACTCCTGGGTTGTCAGGGCGGACTGCCAAACATTGGCGCCAAACAATGACTTAGTACAGCCAAGACCAATGTCGGTTCGCCACAGGCGAACCTCCATGTAAAGAGCGCGCATTATCCTGTGATTGACCGCCCCTGTCACTTGGCCGCGCATGAAGCCGCAAAACAGGGTTGTCAGCACGCTGGCCGCAGGCTCAAACTGGCAGCTTTTCCACGGGTACGCGACCACGCGGCCTGGCCCGCCCAGAGCGCTTGAATGCAAAGCGCCAACTGTATCGATCATTCGGGGACCCTGACATGGAACTGGTTGTAAAAAGCGTAGCTGCTGCATCCGTAAAAACCGCCACGCTGGTTGTACCGGTAGGTGAAGGCCGCAAGCTCGGCGCTGTTGCCAAGGCCGTCGACCAAGCCTGCGAAGGTGCCATCAGCGCCGTGCTCAAACGTGGCGACCTGGCCGGTAAACCGGGGCAGACCCTGCTGCTGCACAGCCTGCCAGGCCTGAAGGCCGAGCGCGTGCTGCTGGTTGGCAGCGGCAAGGACGAAGCCCTGGGCGACCGCGCCTGGCGCAAACTGGTGGCCAGCGTCGCCGGCGTCCTGAAAGGCCTCAACGGCACTGACGCCGTGCTCGCCCTGGATGATATCGCCGTCAGCAACCGCGACGCCCACTACGGCAAGTACCGCCTGCTGGCCGAGACCATGCAAGACGGCGAATACGTGTTCGACCGTTTCAAAAGCCAGAAAGCCGAGCCGCGCGCCCTGAAAAAGGTCACCCTGCTGGCCGACAAGGCCGGCCTGGCCGAGGTCGAGCGTGCCGTCAAGCACGCCACCGCGATTGCCACCGGCATGGCCTTCACCCGCGACCTGGGCAACCTGCCGCCCAACCTGTGCCACCCAAGCTTCCTCGCCGAACAGGCCAAGGAGCTGGGCAAGGCGCACAAAGGGCTCAAGGTCGAAGTGCTCGACGAGAAGAAGATCAAGGACCTGGGCATGGGCGCGTTCTACGCCGTGGGCCAGGGCAGCGACCAGCCGCCACGCCTGATCGTCCTCAATTACCAGGGCGGCAAGAAAGCAGACAAGCCGTTTGTGCTGGTGGGCAAGGGCATCACCTTCGACACCGGTGGCATCAGCCTCAAGCCAGGCGCCGGCATGGACGAGATGAAATACGACATGTGTGGCGCCGCCAGCGTGTTCGGCACCCTACGTGCGGTGCTCGAACTGCAGCTGCCGATCAACCTGGTGTGCCTGCTGGCCTGCGCTGAAAACATGCCGAGCGGTGGCGCTACCCGCCCGGGCGACATCGTCACCACCATGAGCGGCCAGACCGTCGAAATCCTCAACACCGACGCCGAAGGCCGCCTGGTGCTGTGCGACGCCCTGACCTACGCCGAACGCTTCAAGCCCCAGGCAGTGATCGACATCGCCACCCTGACCGGCGCCTGCATCGTCGCCCTGGGTAGCCACACCTCGGGCCTGATGGGCAACAACGACGACCTGGTCGGCCAACTGCTGGATGCGGGCAAGCGCGCCGACGACCGTGCCTGGCAGCTGCCGCTGTTCGACGAGTACCAGGAACAACTGGACAGCCCGTTCGCCGACATGGGCAACATCGGTGGGCCGAAGGCCGGCACCATCACCGCAGGCTGCTTCCTGTCGCGCTTCGCCAAGGCCTACAACTGGGCGCACATGGACATCGCCGGCACGGCCTGGATCAGCGGTGGCAAGGACAAGGGCGCCACTGGCCGCCCGGTCCCGCTGCTGACCCAGTACCTGCTGGACCGCGCTGGCGCCTGATGCCGTGAGGCCGGTGGCGCCTTGCGCGCCACCGGCCGGCAGAGACCACCATGAGCAAAGTCGATTTCTATATTCTGCCCACCGACGCCTTGTCGGCGCGGCTCGATTTCGCCTGCAAACTGTGCGAAAAAGCCTGGCGCCTCGGCCACCGGGTCTACCTGCATTGCCAGGATGCCGAACAGCGCAGCGAACTGGACCAACGCCTCTGGCACTTCAAGGGCGAAGCCTTCGTGCCCCACGACCTCGCGGAATTGCACGCGGATGCCACGGTGGCCTTAGGGATTGCCGAGGATGCCGGGCAACACAGCGACCTGCTGATTAACCTGGGCGCTGGCGTGCCCGCGTTCGTCGGCCAGTTCGAACGGGTGGCCGAGATCGTCGTCGAGGAGCCAGGCATCCGCCAATCGGCCCGTGAGCGGTTCCGTTTCTACCGCGAACAGGGCTATGCTCTGCAAGACCACCGCTTACAGCGACTTTGACGACGATGGACAAGCCCTCCCCTTTGCCCGACTCCGCCCATCTGCTCGATGACCTCGAGTCGATCCGCCAGTTGCTTGGCGACGCCGACCTGCAACCGCCGCTGCTGACCGAGACGGTGGAGCAGATTCCACTGTTGCTGGACGAACCCGCCGGCAACCCCGTGTCGGCCGGCGAGCCGATCGCCACCGCCCCCGAGGAAGACTCGCAAACCCGCCGCCAGGACACCTTGCTGCACCTGGAAAGCGAGCTGCGCGCCGCGGCGCAGGCGATCATGCAAGACGTGATCAATGACTTTACCCCGCATATCGAGAACGAAATCAAGCGCCGGCTGGATGCGCGTATTGAGCGCTTGATCAAGCGTTCGGAGTAACCCCTGGGGCCGCTTTGCGGCCCTTTCGCGACACAAGGCCGCTCCCACAGGAGGAATGCGTTCAACTGTGGGGGCGGCCTTGTGTCGCGAAAGGGCTGCAAAGCAGCCCCCGGCCTGTCGCCTAAACCCTGTGCCTTCGTTATACTTTTCGGCTTTCCCGAATAAATGCACAGGGTCCCGCCGCGCATGGATAAGACCTACCAGCCGCACGCCATCGAAACTTCCTGGTACAACACCTGGGAGTCCGAGAACTATTTCGCTCCACAAGGTGCAGGTGAGTCCTACACCATCATGATCCCGCCGCCGAACGTCACCGGCAGCCTGCACATGGGCCATGGGTTCAACAACGCGATCATGGACGCCCTGATCCGTTTCCGCCGCATGCAGGGTCGCGACACCCTTTGGCAGCCGGGCACCGACCACGCCGGTATCGCCACGCAGATGCTGGTCGAGCGCCAGCTCGAAGCCAAAGGCCAGAACCGTCATGACCTGGGTCGCGAACAGTTCCTGGAAAAAGTCTGGGAGTGGAAGGACCAGTCCGGCGGCAACATCAGCCGTCAGATCCGCCGCCTGGGCTCGTCGGTCGACTGGAGCCGTGAGCGCTTCACCATGGACGACGGCCTGTCCGAAGCCGTCAAGGAAGCCTTCGTGCGCCTGCACGAAGACGGTCTGATCTACCGCGGCAAGCGCCTGGTCAACTGGGACACCAAGCTACACACGGCCATCTCTGACCTCGAAGTGGAAAACCACGACGAGAAGGGCCACCTGTGGAACCTGCGCTACCCGCTGGCCGACGGCGCCAAGACCGCCGAAGGCAAGGATTACCTGGTGGTTGCCACCACGCGTCCGGAAACCCTGCTGGGTGACGCTGCCGTCGCGGTCAACCCGAACGACGAGCGCTACCAGGCCCTGATCGGCAAGTTCGTCGAGCTGCCGCTGGTCGGCCGCCGCATCCCGATCATCGCCGACGACTACTGCGACCCGGAATTCGGCACCGGCTGCGTGAAGATCACCCCGGCACACGACTTCAACGACTACGAAGTCGGCAAGCGCCACAACCTGCCGCTGCTGAACATCTTCGACAAGAACGCGATGGTCCTGGCCAATGCCCAGGCCTTCAACCTCGACGGCAGCGTCAACGAGCAGGTCGACACCACCCTGCCCGCCCAGTACGCCACCCTCGACCGCTTTGTCGCGCGTAAGCAGATCGTCGCCGACCTGGACGCCCAGGGCCTGCTGGTCAGCATCGACGACCACGCCTTGAAAGTGCCGAAAGGCGACCGTTCGGGCACTGTCATCGAACCGTGGCTGACCGACCAGTGGTACGTCTCCACCAAGCCGCTGGCAGAGCCTGCCATCGCCGCCGTGGAAGATGGCCGCATCCAGTTCGTGCCCAAGCAGTACGAGAACATGTATTTCTCCTGGATGCGCGACATCCAGGACTGGTGCATCAGCCGCCAGCTGTGGTGGGGCCACCGCATCCCGGCATGGTACGACGAGGCCGGCCAGGTCTATGTCGGCCGTGACGAGGCTGAAGTCCGCGCCAAGCACAACCTGGGCGCCGACGTTGCCCTGCGCCAGGACGACGACGTACTCGACACCTGGTTCAGCTCGGGCCTGTGGACCTTCTCGACGCTGGGCTGGCCAGAACAGACCGAGTTCCTCAAGAAGTTCCACTCCACCGATGTGCTGGTCACCGGCTTCGACATCATCTTCTTCTGGGTTGCGCGCATGATCATGCTGACCATGCACCTGATCAAGAACGAGGACGGCACCCCTCAGGTTCCGTTCAAGACCGTGTACGTGCACGGCCTGGTGCGCGATGGCCAGGGCCAGAAGATGTCCAAGTCCAAGGGCAACGTCCTGGACCCGCTGGACATCGTCGACGGCATCACCCTCGACGCCCTGCTGGAAAAACGCACCAGCGGCATGATGCAGCCCAAGCTTGCCGAGAAGATCGCCAAGCAGACCAAGGCCGAGTTCCCGGACGGCATCGCCAGCTACGGCACCGACGCCCTGCGCTTCACGTTCTGCTCGCTGGCCTCGACCGGCCGCGACATCAAGTTCGACATGGGCCGCGTCGAAGGCTACCGCAACTTCTGCAACAAGATCTGGAACGCCGCCCGCTACGTGCTGGACAAGGGCGAGGACTGCGGCCAGAACGGCGAAGCCTACGAGCTGTCGCTGGCCGACCGCTGGATCATTTCGCAACTGCAGCGTACCGAAGCCGAAGTGACCCGCCAGCTGGAGCAGTTCCGCTTCGACCTGGCCAGCCAGGCCCTGTATGAGTTCATCTGGAACCAGTATTGCGACTGGTACCTGGAACTCTCCAAGCCTGTGCTGTGGGACGAGAACGCCCCGGTCGAGCGCGCCCGCGGCACCCGTCGCACCCTGGTGCGCGTGCTGGAAGTGGCCCTGCGCCTGGCGCATCCGTTCATGCCGTTCATCACTGAAGAAATCTGGCAGCGCATCGCGCCGCTGGCTGGCATTCAGGGCAAGACCATCATGCTGCAGCCGTGGCCGGTGGCCAATGAAAGCCGCATCGATGCCGCTGCCGAAGGTGACATCGAGTGGCTCAAGGAGCTGATGGTCGGCCTGCGCAACATCCGCGCCGAAATGAACATCGGCCCGGGCAAGCCGCTGCCTCTGTTCCTGAAAAACGCCAATGCCGACGACCAGCGCCGCCTGCAGGAAAACGAAGCCCTGCTGAAGAAACTGGCCAAGGTCGAGTCGTTCACCGTGCTTGGCGATGCCGACGAAGCGCCACTGTCGGCCACCGCACTGGTGGGCGATTTGCAGGTACTGGTGCCGATGGCCGGCCTGATCGACAAGGACGCCGAACTGGCTCGCCTGAACAAGGAGATCCAGCGTCTGCAGGGTGAAGTCCAGCGCGTGGGCGGCAAGCTGTCCAACGCTGCCTTCGTCGACAAGGCACCGCCTGCTGTGATCGAGAAGGAACGCGCCAAGCTGGCCGAGTCCGAACAGGCCCTGGCCAACTTCACCGAGCAGCATGCGCGGATTGCAGCGCTGTAACCTGACAATGCTGACCTGACCAGCGAGGGCTTCGCCCTCGTTCGCGGCACAAGGCCGCTCCCACAGGAATTGCGCTGCCTTCAAGGAGCCCCACTATCCTGTGGGAGCGGCCTTGTGCCGCGAAGGGGCCGCACAGCGGCCCCCTGGCCAGCACCTGCAGCACCGGACCTGACCATGAACCAGAAACCCACCCTGCACCCGCGCAACCGCCACCAGGGTCGCTACGACTTCCCCAGCCTGATCAAGGCCCACCCTGACCTGGCCCGCTTCACCATCACCAACCCGCACGGCAAACCCAGCATCGACTTCGCCAACCCCGAGGCGGTACGGGTGTTCAACCGCGCCTTGCTCAAGGCCCAGTACGGCATCCAGCACTGGGACATCCCCGCCGACTACCTGTGCCCGCCCATCCCCGGTCGCGCCGACTACATCCATGTGCTCGCCGACCTGCTGGGCGAAGACAATGCCGGCGAGATCCCAAAAGGCGCCCAGGTGCGCGCGCTGGACATCGGCGTGGGTGCCAACTGCATCTACCCGCTGATCGGCCACAGCGACTACCGCTGGCGCTTCCTGGGCTCGGATATCGACCCTGTGGCACTGGCATCGGCCAAGGCCATCGTCCAGGCCAATGGCCTGAGCAAGGCCATCACTCTGCGCCAGCAGGCCAACCGCACGCACATTCTCAGCGGCCTGCTGCAGGCGGACGAGCGCTTCGACCTGACCCTGTGCAACCCGCCCTTCCATGCCTCACGCGAGGAAGCCACCCGCGGCAGCCAGCGCAAGTGGAAAAACCTGGGCAAGCAGGACCCCAAGCGCAAACTGCCCGTGCTCAATTTCGGCGGCCAGAACAACGAACTGTGGTGTGAGGGCGGCGAGATCCGCTTCGTGACGCAACTGGTCGGGGAAAGCGCGCAGTACGCCGAAAGCGTGCTGTGGTTCACCAGCCTGGTGTCCAAGGCCAGCAACCTGCCAGGCATCGAGGCTGCGCTGAAAAAAGCAGGCGCCAAGGCCGTGCGCATCAGCGAGATGGGCCAAGGGCAGAAGCAGAGCCGCATGGTCGCCTGGAGCTTCCAGGACGACAACGCGCGCCAGGCCTGGCACGCACGGCGTAAAACACAAGGCTAAAAAAAACCGCGCCCGGGCAAGCCCGGGCGCGGTTTCGTCACAGCGTCAACAATTACTTGTTGATGGCGTCGGTCAGCACTTTGGCTGGCACGAACTTGACGACTTTCTTGGCAGCGATTTCGATGGCAGCGCCAGTCGAAGGGTTGCGGCCGGTACGGGCAGGACGCTCGGAGACTTTCAGCTTGCCGATGCCTGGCAGGGTGATTTCAGCGCCGTTTTCCAGTTGGTCAGCAACGATCTGGCCCAGTTGCTCCAGTGCGTTTTTGGCGGTGGCTTTTGGCGCGGCGATCGATTCGGCGATGTCGGCAATCAGTTGGTCTTTGGTCAATGCCATGGTGATGTTCCTTCCCTATCAAATTCAGTAGTTAAGCAGCGAGCTACGACGTTATCGGGCCAGCCCCTGAATTCTGGAGGGCCGCGCCAATCGCGTATGTAGATACGTAAATCGGCGTTTGGTTCGACACGACGCTAGCGTGCTGCCAGCAATGCGCCACGCGAGGGGCGCAAGACCGCGCAAAGCTACCACAGGAATGGATAAATATCCGCTGCGCACTTCGATTTAATGCAGGTTTTTCGGGGGTTTTAGCTTAAAACGCACAAAACTGAACAAAAAACGAACAACCGGCATTTCTGCCAACATCCGGCCACTGCATCACCTTGTCTCTGGGGTAAACTGGACGACTTTTGCAGCGCGGCCGTGCACCGCCCCCAGACTCGCCGAGGACTTCATGCCAATCCGTCATTGTATCGTTCACCTGATCGACAAGAAGCCCGATGGCAGCCCCGCCGTGCTGCACGCACGCGATACCGAACTGGGCGCGTCAGATGCCATCGAAAACCTGCTGGCCGACCTCAACGACAGCTACAACGCCAAGCAAGGCAAGGCGTGGGGCTTCTTCCACGGCGAATCGGGTGCCTACCCGCTCAGTGGCTGGTTGAAGCAGTACCTGGAAGCAGAAAAGGACTTCGCGGCGTTCAGCCGCATCGCCGTCGAACACCTGCAAAAGCTGATGGAAGAGTCCAACCTGTCCACCGGCGGGCACATCCTGTTCGCCCACTACCAGCAAGGCATGACCGATTACCTGGCAATCGCCTTGTTGCACCACAGCGAAGGCGTGGCGGTGAATGCGGACCTCGATGTGACGCCATCGCGCCACCTGGACCTCGGCCAACTGCACTTGGCGGCGCGCATCAACCTGTCCGAGTGGAAGAACAACCAGAATTCCAAGCAGTACATCTCGTTCATCAAAGGCAAGAACGGCAAGAAAGTCTCCGACTACTTCCGTGATTTCATCGGTTGCCAGGAAGGCGTCGACGGCCCAGGTGAAACCCGTACCCTGCTCAAGGCCTTCAGCGACTTCGTCGAGAGCGAAGACTTGCCCGAGGCGTCGGCCCGCGAGAAGACCCAGACCCTGGTCGACTACGCCACCACCCAAACCAAGCTGGGCGAGCCGGTGACCCTTGAAGAACTGTCCAGCCTAATCGACGAAGACCGCCCGAAGGCGTTTTACGACCACATCCGCAACAAAGACTACGGCCTGTCGCCGGAGATCCCTGCAGACAAACGCACCCTCAACCAGTTCCGCCGCTTCACTGGCCGTGCCGAGGGGCTGTCGATCAGCTTCGAGGCGCACCTGCTGGGCGACAAGGTTGAGTATGACGAGGTGGCGGGGACCTTGATCATCAAGGGGCTGCCGACGCAGCTGATCGATCAGCTGAAGCGGCGCAAAGACTGATACCGCCCGGGGCGCGTAGCGCGCCCTAGGCGTTGCTGAACGAGGCCACCAGCGCCTCCTTGGCCGATTTACGCAGCCGCTTCACCAGCCGCTCCTGGCGCAGCGCTTCGCCTTTGTCGGGCCACTGCTCGACATACACCAGCGCCTGCGCCGGGCTGGTCTTGAAGTATCGCGCCCCCTGCCCTTTTTGATGCGCCAGAAAGCGCCGCTGCGGGTCATCACTGATCCCGCAATACAGCGACCCATTGGCCGCCCGCACCAGGTAGACATACCAAGGTTTTACCGCCTGATCCGGCACTGCTTCACTCACGACGCCTGCTCTTTCCGTTAGCTGCCTTGGCTGTGCTGAAACGCCCGCAGCCCTTTGAACGCCTGCTGGCGCACCTTGTTCTGAATCAGCGGCGACCAGCCGAGCAGCACCCCGGGCGCCCCCAATGCCTGGCGCGACCAGCGCCAAAGGTCGAAGCTGTCGTCATGCTGGCAGATCAAGCCATCGCGAATGACAAAACGTGCCTGGATAGCGTTGACCACGGTACGGCCGGTCTGGCTGAACAGGTAGGTCGCGACCCAGTGCGCACTGCCACCGCGCTCGTCCGCACGGACGTTGTCGAAGGTCAGGGTGAAGTCCTTGGCGCGGGTGGTGAGCATCCGCCACATGTCGCCTGCATCCTTGCCGCGCAGGGTACCGAAGACCGGGTCGCTGAAGACGATATCGTCGCTGTAACAGGCCACCATGGCCTCGGCATCCAGCCGCTGGAAGGCCTGGTAGAAGCGGGTGATCAGGTCGCGGTTGGCGTCGCTCATGGGGCAGGTCCATCCTGGGATCGAAAGGTGCACGATAATCTGCTCGATGCGCTTACGCCAGTGCCGGCCCATTCGCGGGACAAGCCCGCTCCCACAGGAGCCCGCAGTGCCTGAAAGCACTCCCATCCTGTGGGAGCGGGCTTGTCCCGCGAATGGGCCGGCACTGGCACAATCAGTCTCAGACTTTTTCGCTGGTCACCTGCACATGCAACGCCCGCCCAGCCCCAAGCCCGAAAACAATGGCACCCAGGCCTAGCACGGCAAAGATCCACCCCAGTGCCGCCCAGCCACCGGTCAGGTCATGCACCAACCCCACCGCAAACGGCCCCATCGACGCCAGTGTGTAACCCACCCCTTGCGCCATGCTCGACAGGTTCGCCGCCACATGGGCGTCTTTGGAGCGCAGCACGATCAACGTCAATGCCAGGGCAAACGTCCCGCCCTGCCCCAGGCCCAACAGCACCGCCCACCCCCACAGCCCGGAAATAGGCGCATACAGGCAGCCAAACAGCCCGGCCAGGGTCACCAGCATGACAATTACGATGGCCAAGCGCTGGTCCTTGCCGCGCGTGGCCAGCCAGGGCGCACTGAGCGAGCTGATCAATTGCACGATCACCGAGCCCGACAGCACCAGCCCCGCCTCGGTTGGGCTCAGACCACGACCCATCAGAATCGAAGGCAACCAACCGAAGACGATATAGGCCAGCGACGATTGCAGGCCCATGTACAAGGTCACCTGCCAGGCCAATGGATCACGCCACAGGCCACGCACTCGATAGGCAACCTTGTGCAGGCCGTGCCCCTGGCGCGCCTGCGGCAGCCAGACCAACATGGCCAACAGTGCCGGCACGGCCCAGAAGCCCAGCCCCAGCGTCCAGTTGCCTTCGTAGTGCTGGGCCAGGGGCACCGTGGCGCCGGCCGCCATGGCCGCCCCCAGGCACAGCGCCATGGTGTAGACCCCGGTCAAGGTGCCGGCATGCTGTGGGAAGTCGCGCTTGACGATGCCCGGCAACAGCACGCCGATAATGCCAATGCTGGCGCCGGCCATGAGGCTCCCCAGGAACACCCCGGCCACCCCAAAGGCACTGCGCACCACAATGCCCAAGGCCAAGGTCAGAAGGATGCCGAGGATCACCCGTTCACTGCCAAAACGCCGCGCCAGCACCGGCGCCAGTGGCGCGAACAGGCCCAGGCAAAGTACCGGCAAGGTGGTCAGCAAGCCAGCCTGCAAGGCGCTCAAACCCAGGCCTTCGGACACCAGGCCCAGCACCGGCGCCATGCTCGACAAGGCCGGCCGCAGGTTCAGCGCCACCAATACCAGGCCCAGCAGCAACAGCCAGGGCCGGCGCAGCAGCACAGGCTGTTGCTGCACCTGCTCGTCATCGGCTTCGGCGTCGATCAGCAGTTCGTCGAGTTCCCGCTCGCCGGGCGGGTTGCTACGGGTCATTGATTCAGCCATGGGCTTCTCGTGGTCAGGATTCGATGAGGGTCCGGCTCAGGCGCTTGGCCCGCTCCGAATCACGTTGCTCGATGGCGTCGAGGATTTCCCCGTGCAGATCGAACGTGGATTGGCAGCGCGGAACGGTGGTCATGTTGTGCTGCAGCGCAGCGGCCACCACGCCGGAGAAGTACCGGTACAACTCACTCAATGCCGGGTTGTGGGCGGCATCCACCAAGCGCTGGTGAAACACCAGGTCGCAGCTCACATACGCATCGATGTCACCGTGAAAATGCCCGGCGCTGCCCGCAAGGGCTTCACGCAACCCTTGCAGGTCGGCGTCGGTGCGGCGCAGCGCTGCCAGGCCGATGGCCTCGGCTTCGAGGATATGGCGAGTCTCCCGCGCCTGCTCGGGCGTGCAGCGGGACATCGCCTGCACCGCCATCAACGGGTCCTGAGCCGTGCGCAGGTAACTGCCATCGCCCTGCCGTATTTCCACCAGGCCGCTGAACGCCAGCACGCGCATGGCCTCACGCACGGTATTGCGGCTGATGCCCAATTCCTGGGCCAGCTCCGGCTCAGTCGGCAGGCGCTGCCCTACCTGCCAGTCGCCGTTGAGGATGCGCTCGCGCATGCGCTCCACGGCAAGTTCGACCAGGGAACGCTTGGTCAGCTCTACGCTCATTACATTCAACCAATCATCCGATGAATTGCTGCAGCCTAATGGAAAGCCCTCTGAACAGCAAACCACCTGGTATTTCTGCCAGTTGTGAGCAGCACGCTTTATTGCAACGCTCGCTGTACCGTTCCCGGATGCCCCATCATGCGATTATCAGCCCTGCTTCTGATGACACTGACGCTGTTGGCAGCTTGCGACCCGGCGCAGCATGCGCGCCAACCGAAAACCCTGATCATCGGTATCGAAGGCGTGCAACTCGACCGTTACGAAGCATTGGGCGACGCCAGCAATCTGCAGCAACGTCTGTATTACGGCAGCGCCTACACCGGCGGCATCACCGGCAAGGCCAGCGAACAGCCAACGCTCAGCGGCCCTGGCTGGGTCACCCTGCTCACCGGGGTCTGGAGCAACAAGCATGGCGTTGACTCGAATGCCGAGTCGCTGCGGGTCTCCCTGGCTTTCCCCAGCCTGTTCAAACGGCTGCGCCAGGCGCTGCCCACCGCCTACCTGTCCAGTGTGGTGAACTGGTCGTCGATCAACACCGCGTTCCTGCTCGAGGACGCCCACGGCAACGACGTACGCGAGAGTGGCCTATCCGACGATAACGTCATCGCGCGGGCGCTGCAGATACTCGACACCACGCCCGCCGACTTCACCTTCATCCAGCTGGGCGAACCTGATGCAGCCGGCCACAACGGTGGTTTCGACAACCGCTACCAGCAGGCACTGCGAAAGGCCGACAACCAAGTGGGGGAACTGCTGGACGCGGTCGACCTGCGCAGCCGCCGCCATCCGCGTGAAGACTGGCTGGTGATTGTCAGCACGGACCATGGCCGCGACTATTGGGGCAAAGGCCTTGGCGGCGTCACAGAACAGGAAAAGACCATCTTCATCGCCAGCAATAAACCGCTGAACAAAGAACTGACCCAGCCCAGCATTCCGAAAGAAAACCCAGGGCCGAACAACCTGTACCGCTTGCCTGCGCAGACCTCAGTAGCGCCCACTGTGTTGCGCCACATGGGGCTGACACTCGAGCCGCAATGGCTACTCGACGGAACACCCCTGCTCGGTAACACGGGCGCTCGCAAAGCAAGGGCCGATGAAGCCACTGCCCGCCTGCGCTGGCACAGTACTGCCAAGGGCTACTTGACCATCCTCAAGAACGGGCATGTGGTTGCACAAGTACCGGCTGGGGCCGAACAGTGGACCGACCCGGACGGCATGGATGACGTCAACGACTATGTGCTGCTACTCGATGGCACCCCGGCGGCCGTACGCAACAGGCCTGCCGGCATGCCGTACAGCATCGAGGAAATAGCCTATTGAGAGCCAGGTTCAGCCCTGAAAGCAAAAACCCCGCCTGGCAATCAGTGCCAGGCGGGGTCAGATCGAAGCAGGCGGCTGCTTGAGCCTACCTTGATCAGTTCAGCGCATCGAGCAACGCCTGGTTCATTTCCGGCGTACCGATGGTAATCCGCAGGAACTGGGCAATCCGCGCCTGCTTGAAGTGCCGCACGATCACGCCTTGCTCACGCAAGCGGGCCGCCAACTCGGCCGCATCCTGCTGCGGGTGACGGGCGAAGATGAAGTTGGCCGCCGACGGCAGCACCTCGAAGCCCTTGGCCGTCAGCTGCTCGACCAGCACTTCACGGCTGTCGATCACCTTGCGGCAGGTTTCTTCGAAGTAGGCACGGTCTTCGAACGCCACGGCCGCACCGACGATCGCCGCACGGTCCAGTGGGTAGGAGTTGAAGCTGTTCTTGATCCGCTCCAGCGCTTCGATCAGGTCCGGGTGGCCCACTGCCAAGCCAACGCGCAGGCCAGCCAGCGAACGGGACTTGGACAGGGTCTGGGTCACCAGCAGGTTGTCGTAGCGGTCTACCAGGCTGATGGCCGTCTCGCCACCAAAGTCGATGTAGGCCTCATCTACCACCACCACCGAATCCGGGTTGCCCTGCAGCAGCTGCTCGACCGCTTGCAGCGGCATCAGGCAGCCGGTCGGCGCATTCGGGTTGGGGAAGATGATCCCGGCATTCGGCTTTTTGTAGTCCTCGACGCGGATCTGGAACTGCTCGTCCAGCGCCACTTGCTCGTAGGCAATGCCGTACAGGCCGCAGTACACCGGATAGAAGCTGTAGCTGATGTCCGGGAACAGCAGCGGTGCATCGTGCTGGAACAGGCCGTGGAAGATGTGCGCCAGCACCTCGTCCGAACCGTTGCCGACAAACACCTGCCCCGGGGTGACGCCGTAGTACTCGGCCACCGCCTGCTTGAGCCGGTCACCGTTCGGGTCCGGGTACAGGCGCAGGTTGTCGTTCAGCTCGCCGCGCATGGCTTCCAGCGCCTTGGGCGACGGGCCATAGGGGTTCTCGTTGGTGTTGAGCTTGACCAGGCGGGCCAGCTTGGGTTGCTCGCCCGGCACGTAAGGCACCAGGTCCTTGACGAAGGGGCTCCAGAATCGACTCATGCTCAGTTCCCCTTCTCTTGGGTCAGGATACGGTATTCGGCGCTGCGGGCGTGGGCGGTCAGCGACTCGCCACGGGCCAGGACCGAAGCGGTGTGCCCCAGCTCGGATGCGCCCTGCTCGGAGCAGAAGATGATCGACGAACGCTTCTGGAAGTCATACACCCCCAGTGGCGACGAAAAACGCGCGGTGCCGGAGGTTGGCAACACGTGGTTGGGGCCTGCGCAGTAGTCACCCAGTGCTTCACTGGTGTGGCGGCCCATGAAGATTGCACCGGCGTGGCGAATCTGCGGCAACCAGGCCTGCGGGTCGGCGACCGACAGCTCCAAGTGCTCAGGGGCGATGCGGTTGGCCACGTCGATGGCCTGCTGCATGTCACGCACCTGGATCAGCGCGCCGCGGCCATTAACCGATTTCTCGATGATCTCGGCGCGTTCCATGGTCGGCAGCAGCTTGTCGATGCTGGCGGCAACGCGGTCGAGGAACTCAGCGTCCGGGCTGACCAGGATGGCCTGGGCGTCTTCGTCGTGCTCGGCCTGGGAGAACAGGTCCATGGCGATCCAGTCCGGGTCGGTCTGGCCGTCACACACCACGAGAATTTCCGACGGGCCGGCGATCATGTCGATGCCGACCTGGCCGAACACGTGGCGCTTGGCGGTGGCGACGTAGATGTTGCCCGGGCCGACGATCTTGTCCACCTGCGGCACGCTCTCGGTGCCATAGGCCAGCGCAGCGACGGCCTGTGCGCCACCCACGGTGAACACACGGTCGACACCGGCGATGCAGGCAGCGGCCAGCACCAGTTCATTGACCTCGCCACGCGGGGTCGGCACCACCATGACCACTTCGGTCACACCCGCGACCTTGGCCGGAATGGCGTTCATCAGTACCGAGGACGGGTACGACGCCTTGCCACCCGGTACGTACAGGCCAGCGCGATCCAACGGTGTGACCTTCTGGCCCAGCACGGTGCCGTCAGCTTCGGTGTACTGCCAGGAGTCCTGCTTTTGCCGCTCGTGGTAGATGCGCACGCGCTCGGCGGCTTTTTCCAGGGCTGCACGCTGGGTGTCGGTAATGCGCGTCAGGGCAAGCTCAAGGCGTTCACGGCCAAGAATCAGGTCATCGATGGACTTAGCATCGACACCATCGAAGCGCTGGGTGAACTCCACCAGCGCCGCATCGCCGCGTTCGCGCACGGCCTTGATGATGTCGAGCACGCGCTGGTTGACCGCGTCATCGGACACACTTTCCCAGCTCAGCAGATGATCCAGATGTCGGGCGAAATCCGGATCAGCGGCGTTGAGACGGGCAATTGCAGTGGACACGGTCATGGCGAGGGCCTCGATTATTAGCGAATGCTCAGGCGCCCTAGGCTACCAGTCCATCCGCGCGGGCACCCGAGAAAAGTGGCTATGACGCGGATAGACGGGCGCGACAGCGGAGGTCGCGCGCAGGAGTCAGCCGCGGTGTCGCGATTCGACGGCCTTGCGCAGGGTGTCGATCAGGCTCTGGATACGGGCGTGCTGCATCTTCATCGATGCTTTGTTGACCACCAGGCGGGAGCTGATCGTGGCGATCATTTCCTGGGGTTCCAGGCCATTGGCGCGCAGGGTGTTGCCAGTGTCGACCACGTCGATGATCTTGTCGGCAAGGTTGATCAGGGGTGCCAGCTCCATCGAGCCATACAGCTTGATGATGTCGACCTGACGGCCCTGCTCGGCGTAATAACGCTTGGCGACGTTGACGAACTTGGTGGCCACGCGCAGACGGCCCTTGGGCTCAGGTGCGCCGACCACGCCAGCGGTCATCAGCTTGCAGCAGGCAATCTGCAGGTCCAGCGGCTCGTACAGGCCCTGGCCGCCGTACTCCATCAGCACGTCCTTGCCAGCCACACCGAGGTCGGCGGCGCCATGCTCGACGTAGGTCGGCACGTCAGTGGCACGCACGATCAGCAGGCGCACGTCGTCCTGCGTGGTGGGGATGATCAGTTTACGGCTCTTGTCCGGGTTCTCGGTCGGCACGATACCGGCCTCGGCCAGCAATGGCAGGGTATCGTCGAGAATTCGGCCTTTGGATAGCGCGATGGTCAACATGGGAAACGTCGGTCCTTAAGCGGCTACTGCCGGCCGGGCCTAGGCCCGACCTCATTCAATTCGTGTGTGGGAGCGGGCTAGCCCCGCGAACACCGGCAACGCCGGTGCCATACACCGCAGTGCCTCCTTCGCGGGACAAGCCCGCTCCCACATCGTGCGCCTGTGGGCTATTAACCCGGTACGCGGCGGATCTTGGCGCCCAGCATCTGCAGTTTTTCCTCGATGCACTCGTAACCACGGTCGATGTGGTAGATGCGATCGATCAGCGTATCGCCTTCGGCCACCAGCGCCGACAGTACCAGGCTGGCGGAAGCACGCAGGTCGGTGGCCATGACTGGCGCGCCCTTCAGCGTCTTGACGCCGGTGACGATGGCGGTGTTACCTTCGACCTGGATCTGCGCGCCCATGCGGTGCATTTCGTAGACGTGCATGAAGCGGTTTTCGAAGATCGTCTCGATCACCGCGCCAGTGCCTTCGGCGATGGCGTTGAGCGAGATGAACTGCGCCTGCATGTCGGTCGGGAACGCTGGGTACGGCGCGGTACGCAGGTTGACAGCCTTGGGCCGCTTGCCGTGCATGTCCAGCTCGATCCAGTCTTCACCGGTGGTGATGTCGGCGCCCGCTTCCTTGAGTTTTTCCAGTACCGCTTCAAGGATGGTCGGGTCGGTGTCCTTGACCTTGACGCGGCCGCCGGTGACGGCTGCGGCGACCAGGTAGGTACCGGTTTCGATACGGTCGGGCATGACGCGGTAAGTGGCCGAGTGCAGGCGCTCGACGCCTTCGATGGTGATGGTGTCGGTGCCAGCGCCCTGAACATTGCCGCCCATGGCGTTGATGAAGTTGGCCAGGTCGACCACTTCAGGTTCACGGGCAGCGTTTTGCAGCACGCTGCGGCCTTTGGCCAGGGCAGCGGCCATCATAATGTTCTCGGTACCGGTCACGCTGACGGTGTCGAAGAAGAAGTGCGCACCGCGCAGGCCACCCTCAGGCGCCTTGGCCTTGATGTAGCCGGCTTCGACTTCGATCTTCGCGCCCATGGCTTCAAGGCCACGGATGTGCAGGTCGACAGGGCGCGAACCGATGGCGCAACCGCCAGGCAGGGCTACTTCAGCCTCGCCGAAACGTGCAACCATCGGGCCCAGCACCAGGATCGAGGCGCGCATGGTCTTGACCAGCTCGTACGGCGCGACCAGGGTCTTGATGGTGCGTGGGTCGATTTCCACGGCCAGCTTTTCGTCGATCACAGGCTCGATGCCCATGCGCCCGAACAGCTCGATCATGGTGGTGATGTCGTGCAGGTGCGGCAGGTTGGCCACAGTGACCGGGCCGTCAGCCAGCAGGGTCGCTGCCAGAATCGGCAATGCCGCGTTCTTCGCGCCCGAAATGCGGATCTCGCCGTCAAGGCGAGCGCCGCCAGTAATAATCAGTTTGTCCATTGGAGTCTCGCCGCCAAGTTGGCTCAGGTGCGCTCAGCCCAGGCTGCGCTGCTGAAAAATTTCATGGTTACCGCATGGATGCTGCCATTGGCGATCCAGGGATTAAGGTGAGCATAGATCGCCTGCTGACGCTTGACCGGGCTCAGGCCAGCCAACTCGTCGCTGATCACGTTCAATTGGAAGTTGCAGCCTTCGCCTTCAACTTCGACCCGGGATCCCGGCAATTTTTCTTCAAGGAAGCTTTTAACTTCTACGGCCTGCATGCTCAACCTCAATCGGCGCCCGATGCGCACGGGTCGGCCATCATACAAAAAAGCCCCTCGCCTGCGAAGCCCACTGAGGGCGTGCGCTGACCGAGGGGCCATCCTTCAGTGCATTGCCATCAAGTAGCCAGCACTTCATCGAGGTCATAAACCCCGGCAATTTCCCGCATGTCGTCGGGCATACCGCGTACTTCGAAGGCCTTGCCGGCCGCCTGGGCATCGCGGATAAACGCCAGCAGCAGCGACAGGCCGACGCTGGACGATTTCGCCACGGCCGAGCAATCCAGCACCATGTGCGGCTCGCGCGAGGCGTCGATCAATGCCTTGCCTTGCTTGCGCAAGGCCGGGCCGCTGCGATAGTCCAGCACGCCGGTCAAACGCAGTACGCCCGGCTCGGCCATGCTTACGCCAGCCTCACTCATTGCACTGCCTTCTCGGGCGACTTATCGGCGGTTTCCTTGGCCTTGGCCACTTCACCGGCCCAACCATCGATGGTCTTGTCCAGGTTGTTGCCGTTGCGCTGCATGGCATCGGCGAACTGGTCGCGGAACAGTTTGCCGATGTTGATGCCGTTGACGATGACGTTACGCACCTTCCACTCGCCGGCAATGTTCTCCAGGGTGTACTGCACCGGGTACACGGCGCCGTTGTTGCCGGTCACCTTCATGCCGACGCTTGCACGCTTGCCGTCATCAGCCTTGGCCGGGTCAACGACGATGCCCTGGTTGTTGTATTCCAGCAGGGCGTTGCCATAGAACTGCATCAGGCTGCGCTTGAAGTTCTCCTGGAAGCGCTGCATCTGCTCAGGCGTGGCCTTGCGCGAATACTTCACGGTCATGATGCTGCGGGAAATGCCGTCAGCGTCCACCACCGGGCCCAGGATGCGGTTGAGCGCATCGTAGAAGGCGTTGGGGTTGGACTTGTACTGCTCCTTGTTGGCCTTGAGGTCGCCAAGCAATTCGTTGGTCGTGCCTTGCACCACATCGTGAGGCGTCTGCGCCGCCACGGTCAGCAAAGGGAAGGCCGCCAGCAGGACCAGCAGGCCACGTCGCAGGATCGAAATCATGGAAACTCCTTAATTAGCCGGTTGCGCTTCTTTCGGTTCCTTGCCAACGGAGTTGAGCAGGAACTTGCCAATCAGATCTTCCAGCACCAGTGCCGACTGGGTGTCGTGGATGGTCGCGCCATCCTTGAGCACGTCGTCTTCGCCGCCCACGCTGATGCCGATGTACTTCTCGCCCAGCAACCCGGCGGTCAGGATCGAAGCAGTGGAGTCGGTCGGCAGGTTGTCGACGGTCTTGTCCAGCTGCAACGTCACCCGACCGGTGTAGGAATCACGGTCCAGATCGATGGCGGTGACCTTGCCGATCGTCACACCGGCCATGGTCACTTTAGCTCTGACCGTCAAACCGGCGATATTGTCGAAGTACGCATAAACTTTATAGGTATCGCTGCTCGGGCTGGCCGACAGCCCGCTGACTCGCAGGGCCAGCAGCAGCAGCGCCAGGATCCCGGCCAGGAGGAACAGGCCGACACCGATTTCCAGGGTGCGGTTTTGCATCAGAAATCTCCAAACATCAAGGCGGTCAGAATAAAGTCCAGACCCAGGACAGCCAACGAGGCATAGACCACGGTCTTGGTGGTGGCACGGCTGATCCCTTCTGAGGTGGGCTCACAGTCGTACCCCTGGAATACGGCGATCCAGGTGGTGACGAAGGCGAACACCAGGCTCTTGATCAAGCCGTTCAGCACGTCGTCGGTGAAGGAAACACTGTTCTGCATGTTGGCCCAGAACGAGCCCTCGTAGACGCCCAGCCAATCCACGGCGACCCACGACCCACCCCAGATGCCGACCACGCTGAAGATCAGCGCCAGCAGCGGCAGCGAGATGAAACCGGCCCACAGGCGTGGCGCAACGATGTACTTGAGCGGGTCGACGCCAATCATTTCCAGGCTCGACAGCTGCTCGGTGGACTTCATGTTGCCAATTTCGGCGGTCAAAGCAGAACCTGCGCGGCCGGCGAACAACAGTGCGGTCACCACCGGCCCGAGCTCACGCAGCAGGGTCAGGGCCACCATCTGCCCGACCGCCTGTTCAGAACCGTACTTGGTAAGGATGCTGTAGCCCTGCAGCGCCAGCACCATGCCGATGAACACACCAGACACGACGATGATCGCCAGCGACAGCACGCCCACCGAGTACAGCTGCTTGGTCAGCAGCTGGAAGCCACCGCCAATACCGCCACGCCCGATCAGCGCATGGAACAGAAACAGACAGGAACGCCCGAGCACGGCCAGCACGTCGATCGCCGAGCGACCGAACAGGCGAACACGTTCGAGTAAGGATTTTCTGCGCATCAACGCGCCCCCAGCAGGTCGGCGCGGTAATCAGGCGCGGGAAAGTGGAAGGGTACCGGGCCATCCGGGTCGCCTTTCATGAACTGGCGAATACGCGGATTGTCCGAGCCCATCAGCTCGTCAGGCGTGCCCTGCCCCAGCACCTGGCCATCCCCTACCACGTAGATGTAGTCGGCGATGCTGGCGGTTTCGGCCAGGTCGTGGGAAACCACGATGCTGGTGATGCCCAGGGCATCGTTGAGCAGGCGGATCAGGCGCACCAGTACCCCCATGGCGATCGGGTCCTGGCCGACGAACGGTTCGTCGTACATGAGGATCTGCGGGTCCAGGGCGATCGCACGCGCCAACGCCACCCGGCGCTTCATGCCACCGGACAGTTCGTCAGGCATCAGGTCGATGGCACCGCGCAGGCCGACAGCCTGCAGTTTCATCAACACGATGTCGCGAATCATCTCTTCCGACAGCTGGGTGTGCACGCGCAGCGGGAAGGCCACGTTCTCGAACACATCGAGGTCGGTGAACAGCGCGCCACTCTGGAACAGCACGCCCATCTGCTTGCGCGCGTCGAACAGGTCGCTGCGCGACAGCGTCGGCAGATTTTGCCCGGCTACCCATACCTCGCCGCTGGACGGACGCAGTTGCGCACCCATCAGGCGTAGCAATGTGGTCTTGCCGCAACCCGATGGCCCCATGATGCCGGTGACCTTGCCGCGCGGGATGCGTATGTCGACATTGCTGAAAATGCTGCGCGAACCGCGCTTGAAGGTCACTCCCTTCAACTCGACCGCGTAGGCGCTATCCACACTCATCTAGACTCCTTGCTAGTGCAGCCTCGTCCTAGTGGACGCTTGCCCTCATCGTGAAGGCACACGTGCCCCTGACAGGCCGAATAGCGGCGAACTATAGCACCGCTGACAGGGCGGCCCCAAGGCCATGGAACGTGTCGTTCAGCACAACGACAGACTTCCATGGCATTTGCCGGGCAATCGAAAGGATGAGGCTTTCTTCCATTGCGGCTATAATCGCCGCCTTTTCATCAGGCATTGTTTGACGACATGAGCCAATCCAGTGAGCTGATCCAGTCCGCCCTGCGCACCTTGCGCCTCGAAGTCGAGGCCGTGGAAAGCCTGGCGCCGCGCATCGACGCCAACTTCGTCAAGGCCTGCGAGCTGATTCTGGCCAGCAAGGGCCGGGTCGTGGTGGTCGGCATGGGCAAGTCGGGGCATATCGGCAACAAGATCGCCGCCACCCTGGCCAGCACCGGCACGCCTGCGTTCTTCGTGCACCCGGCCGAAGCCAGCCATGGCGACATGGGCATGATCACCCGGGACGATGTTATCCTGGCCCTGTCCAATTCTGGCAGCACTGCAGAAATCATCACCTTGCTGCCGCTGATCAAGCGCCTCGGCATCCAACTGATCAGCCTGACCGGCAATGCCGATTCGCCCCTGGCCCAGGCTGCCGAGGTCAACCTCGACGCCCGCGTCACCCAGGAGGCCTGCCCGCTGAACCTGGCCCCCACTTCTTCGACCACCGCAGCGCTGGTGTTGGGCGACGCCCTGGCCATCGCCCTGCTCGAAGCCCGTGGCTTCACTGCCGAAGACTTCGCCTTTTCGCACCCCGGTGGCGCCCTTGGCCGCCGCCTGCTGCTCAAGGTCGAGAACGTGATGCACGCAGGCGCCGAACTGCCCCAGGTGGCACGCGGCACCCTGCTCAAGGACGCGCTGCTGGAGATGTCGCGCAAAGGCCTGGGCATGACCGTGATCCTCGAACCGGACGGCAAACTGGCCGGGATCTTCACCGACGGCGACCTGCGCCGCAGCCTGGACCGCAATATCGACATGCACACCACCTTGATCGACCAGGTGATGACCGTGCATGGCAAGACCGCCCGCGCCGAAATGCTGGCCGCCGAGGCCCTGAAAATCATGGAAGACCACAAGATCAACGCGCTGGTGGTGGTCGACCAGGACGACCGCCCGACCGGCGCCCTGAACATGCACGACCTGTTGCGCGCCGGAGTAATGTAAATGACCCAGGATTTGATTCAACGTGGCCAGGCCATCAAGCTTGCCGTGTTCGACGTTGACGGCGTGCTCACCGACGGCCGCCTGTACTTCCTCGAAGACGGCAGCGAGTTCAAGACCTTCAACACCCTCGACGGCCAGGGCATCAAGATGCTCATGGCATCGGGCGTGACCACGGCAATCATCAGCGGGCGCAAAACCCCGGTGGTCGAGCACCGTGCGAAAAACCTCGGCATACCGCACCTGTACCAGGGCCGCGAGGACAAATTGGTGGTACTCGACGGCTTGCTCGCCGAACTCGGCCTAAGCTATGAACAAGTCGCCTACCTGGGCGACGACCTGCCCGACCTGCCGGTGATCCGCCGGGTCGGCCTGGGCATGGCGGTGGCCAACGCCGCCCCCTTCGTTCGCCAACATGCGCACGGGGTGACCCAGGCCCGCGGCGGTGAAGGCGCGGCGCGTGAATTTTGTGAACTGATCATGCAGGCCCAGGGCACCCTGGACGCTGCCAACGCACATTACCTTTAAGGCTGCTCATGTTCAGCAAGAAAGCCCGCAATATTGTGCTGCTCGTGGCCATCGGCGCCCTGCTGGCGGCGATCGGCTACTGGAATGTCAGCCCCGAGAGCTTCCTCGACCAGCCCACGGCCCAGGTCGACGAGAGCGCCATCGACTACTACGCGATCAATGCCCACAGCCTGCAGTTCCTGCCCGACGGCAAGTTGCAGTACGAAATGACCGCCGACAAGGTCGAACACCTGACGGCCACCGAGGTCACACTGGTGACCACGCCAGACCTGCACATGTACCGCGGCACCGAGTACCCGTGGCACGTGCAAAGTGTCCGTGCCGAGGTCAACCCGGACGGCACCGAGGTCGAGCTGATCGACCAGGTGCGCATTGCCCGCACTGACGAAAAGAAGCGTGAAACGATTATCACCAGCTCACGCATGACCGTATTCCCGCAGAAGCAATATGCGCAGACCGAGCAAGCCGTTAGAATCGACGGCGCCGGTGGCACGACCACGGGCAAAGGAATGAAAGCGTATTTGAAAGAAGGCAGGATGGACCTGCTCTCTAACGTAAGAGGACAGTATGAGGCTCGTTAAAACCCTCCCCCTTTTGCTCAGCCTGAGCGCAGCACTGGGAAGCGCGAGCGCCTTCGCACTGCCGACCGACCGTGACCAGCCTATCCGCATCCAGGCCGACAACGCGCACCTGGACGACAAGCAAGGCGTGGCCACCTACACCGGTGACGTCATCATCACCCAAGGCTCGATGATGATCAAAGGCAACACCGTGACCATGACCCGCGCCGCCAATGGCGACATCGACGTGGTCACCTCGGTGGGCAACCTGGCCTACTTCGAACAGCAGCAGAGCACCGCCAAGCCGGACAAGATGAAAGGCTGGGCCGTGACCATTCAATACCAGGCGCAGAAAGACACGGTGATCCTTACCGACCGCGCCAAGGTCGAGAATGAAGGCAACACCACTGAAGGCGAGAAGATCGTCTACAACACCAAGACCCAGGTTGCGACCGCCGGTCGTGGTGGCAACGTGACTCAACCACGTCAGCGCATCGACATGGTGATCCAGCCGAAGAAGAAGGCCGAGTAAATGGCAACCCTCAAAGCCCAGCACCTGGCCAAGAGCTACAAGGGTCGGCAAGTCGTGCGCGACGTCAGCCTGTCGATCGACAGCGGCCAGATCGTCGGCCTGCTCGGCCCCAACGGCGCCGGCAAGACCACCTGCTTCTACATGATCGTCGGCCTGGTCCAGGCTGAGCAAGGGCGCGTGCTGATCGACAACCTCGATGTCAGCCACCAGCCCATGCACGGTCGCGCGCGTGCCGGTATCGGCTACCTGCCTCAGGAAGCTTCGATCTTCCGCAAGCTGTCGGTGGCCGACAACATCATGGCGATCCTCGAGACCCGCAAGGAGCTCGACCGCGACGGCCGCCGCAAGGAGCTGGAAAGCCTGCTGCAGGAGTTCCACATCAGCCACATCCGCGACAACCTCGGCATGAGCCTCTCGGGTGGCGAACGCCGCCGTGTCGAGATCGCACGCGCCCTGGCGACCGCACCGAAGTTCATCCTGCTCGACGAACCCTTCGCGGGCGTCGACCCGATTTCCGTCGGTGACATCAAGCAGATCATCCACCACCTCAAGGCCAAGGGGATCGGCGTACTGATTACCGACCACAACGTGCGTGAGACCTTGGATATCTGCGAAACCGCCTATATCGTCAATGATGGCCGACTGATCGCCGAAGGCGACGCCGAGACCATCCTGGCCAATGAACTGGTCAAAGAGGTTTACCTGGGTCACGAGTTCCGGCTCTGACCCCGGGACGCACCTGGAGCACTGGCAAATCGACCCTGTCGGGGTTTAAGTTGTTACGGTGCTCTAGGCAAACGCTACAATTTAAGGCATAAAACTTGCTTGAATTTGGCGCTCCGGCGCCCTCGTGTAGTGGATGGCGCATGCGCGCCGGCGAACAAGGTATTAAGCCCCTGCCATGAAACCATCGCTCGTCCTAAAAATGGGCCAGCAACTGACGATGACTCCTCAGTTGCAACAGGCCATCCGCCTCCTCCAGCTCTCTACCCTGGACCTCCAACAGGAAATCCAGGAAGCGCTGGAATCGAACCCGATGCTCGAACGTCAGGAAGACGGCGAGGACTTCGACAACAGCGACCCGATGGCCGATAACGCCGAGAACAAACCGGCCGCCGAAGTCCAGGACAACAGCTTCCAGGAAAGCACCAACAGTGCCGAAAACCTGGAAGACGGCGAGTGGAGCGAGCGAATCCCCAACGAGCTGCCCGTCGATACCGCCTGGGAAGACATCTACCAGACCAGCGCCAGCAGCCTGCCGAGCAACGATGACGACGAGTGGGACTTCACCACCCGCACATCGGCCGGCGAAAGCCTGCAAAGCCACCTGCTGTGGCAGTTGAACCTGGCGCCGATGTCCGACACCGATCGCCTGATCGCCGTCACCCTGATCGACAGCATCAATGGCCAGGGCTACCTCGAAGACACCCTCGAAGAGATCTGCGCCGGTTTCGACCCCGAACTGGATATCGAACTGGATGAGGTCGAAGCGGTCCTGCACCGTATTCAGCAGTTCGAGCCTGCCGGCATCGCCGCACGCAACCTGGGCGAATGCCTGCTGCTGCAACTGCGCCAGCTACCGGCCAGCACGCCGTGGATGGCCGAGGCCAAACGCCTGGTCACCGACTTCATCGACCTGCTCGGCAGCCGCGACTACAGCCAGCTGATGCGGCGCATGAAGATCAAGGAAGACGAGCTGCGCCAGGTCATCGAGCTGGTGCAAAGCCTCAACCCGCGCCCTGGCTCGCAGATCGAATCGAGCGAGCCCGAGTACGTCGTGCCCGACGTCATCGTGCGCAAGGACAGCGACCGCTGGCTGGTGGAGCTGAACCAGGAAGCCATCCCGCGCCTGCGCGTCAACCCGCAGTACGCAGGCTTTGTCCGCCGCGCCGACACCAGCGCCGACAACACCTTCATGCGCAATCAGCTGCAAGAAGCGCGCTGGTTCATCAAGAGCCTGCAAAGCCGCAACGAAACCCTGATGAAAGTGGCCACGCAGATCGTCGAGCATCAGCGCGGCTTCCTCGACCATGGCGACGAAGCGATGAAGCCGTTGGTCCTGCATGACATCGCCGAAGCCGTCGGCATGCACGAGTCGACCATTTCGCGGGTCACCACGCAAAAATACATGCACACGCCCCGCGGCATCTACGAACTGAAATACTTTTTCTCAAGCCACGTCAGCACCGCTGAAGGCGGAGAATGCTCGTCCACAGCGATCCGCGCGATCATCAAGAAACTGGTTGCGGCGGAAAATCAGAAAAAGCCATTGAGTGACAGCAAGATCGCTGGTTTACTGGAGGCACAAGGCATCCAGGTAGCCCGTCGCACCGTCGCCAAGTACCGCGAGTCTCTCGGCATCGCACCGTCGAGCGAGCGCAAGCGACTGATGTAGCACCTGGTATGTGCCACAGCGTTTTTGGGGCAGGTGCAAGACTTGCCTCTTTATGCACGGGCAATAAAGGAGAAGCTGTATGCAAGTCAATATCAGTGGACAGCATGTAGAAGTCACCCAGCCGCTGCGCGATTATGTGCTTGAAAAGCTCGCCCGCGTGGAAAGTCACTTCGACAAGATCACTAACGTGCAGGTCATCATGAAGGTCGAGAAGCTGCAGCAGAAGGTCGAAGCGACCCTGCAGATTCCGGGCGGTGAAGTGGTAGCCAACGCGGAACACGAAGACATGTATGCAGCGATCGACGCCTTGGCCGACAAGCTCGACCGCCAACTGAAAAAACACAAGGAAAAACAGCAAAGCCTGCTGCAAGGTGCAGCTGCCCGCTGATCCCCCTCATCCATGATCCGACTTGAAACCATCCTGACCCCCGGCCGTTCCCTCGTGAACGTGCCGGGCGGCAGTAAGAAGCGCGCCCTCGAAAAGGTCGCCACCGTCATCGCCGAACAAGTGCCAGAGCTGGAGATGCAAGACGTCTTCGAAAAACTGGTCGCCCGTGAAAAACTCGGTTCGACCGGGTTCGGCAACGGCATCGCCATCCCCCACTGCCGACTCGAAGGATGCACCGCCCCGGTCAGCGCACTGCTGCACCTGGAGGCGCCGATCGACTACGACGCCATCGATGGCGCACCCGTGGACCTGCTGTTCGTCCTGCTGGTGCCCGAAGCTGCCACCGATGCGCACCTGGAACTGCTGCGCCAGATCGCCAGCATGCTCGATCGCAAAGAGGTCCGTGATCGTCTGCGTGCCGCCAGCAGTAACGAGGCCCTGTACCAGGTTGTCCTGGACGTACAGAACGAGCACTGAACATGCACCTGATCATCGTCAGCGGCCGGTCCGGCTCCGGCAAGAGCACCGCCCTCGATGTCCTGGAAGACAACGGTTTCTATTGCATCGACAACCTTCCCGCCGGGCTGCTGCCGCAGCTTGCGGAAGATGCCTTGATCAATACCGAGTTGCTGCAGCCCAAGGTCGCCGTGTCGATTGACGCGCGCAACCTGCCCAGCCACCTGACGCGTTTCCCCGAGCTGCTCGAAGAGGCCCGTGCCCGGCATATCAAGTGTGATGTGCTGTACCTGGATGCCGACGAAGACACCCTGCTCAAGCGCTTTTCGGAGACCCGTCGGCGCCACCCGCTGACCAATGCCGACCGTTCCCTGGCAGAAGCGATACGCGTGGAAAGCGACATGCTGGGGCCGATCGCCGACCTTGCCGACCTCAAGATCGACACCACCAGCCTCAACCTTTACCAGTTGCGCGACTCGATCAAGCTGCGCCTGCTCAACCAGCCAGAGCCTGGCACCGCGTTCCTGGTCGAATCCTTTGGCTTCAAACGGGGTATGCCGGTCGATGCCGACCTGGTGTTCGACGTGCGCTGCTTGCCCAACCCCTACTGGAAGCCCGAACTGCGTGAGCATTCTGGTCTCGAACAACCGGTAATCGACTACCTCGCCGCCCAGCCGGACGTCGAAGAGATGTTCAACGACATTTCCAGCTACCTGCTTAAATGGCTGCCCCGCTTCGCCGCCAGCAACCGCGCCTATGTCACCATCGCCATTGGCTGCACCGGTGGCCATCATCGGTCGGTGTACCTGACCGAACGCCTCGGCACGTTGCTGCAGCAATCCCTGAAAAACGTCCAGGTCCGCCACCGCGACCTCTAGCCCACAGGATCCACCCCACGATGCCCGCCCGCGAAATCACCATCATCAACAAGCTGGGCCTGCATGCCCGGGCGGCGGCCAAGTTCGTCGGCGTGGCCGGGCGCTTTCCCTGCCAGGTCAAGGTAGGCCGCGCGCCAGACAAGCTGGTAGACGGCAAGAGCATCATGGCGGTGATGATGCTCGCGGCAGGCAAAGGCACCCAAGTGCACTTGCTGACCGAAGGCGAACAGGACAACGACGCGCTGGACGCGCTGGTCGAGTTGATCAACAACTACTTCGACGAAGGCGAGTAAAGCCCGGCAACATCCCCTGCCAATTTTCAGCATGACCAAGAGCGCGTTTGTGTTTATACCTATATAGGTATAGATTAGGACGATGTCATGGATGCATTCAAACGTGTCAAACCGCTGTACTGGGTAGGAAGTAGCAAGAAGGATCTGCAGGAAGCGCCAAGCGATGTGCAGGATATTTTCGGCTTTGCCCTGCATTTGGCACAAGAAGGGGGCAAACACCCTCAGACGAAATGCCTGAAGGGCTTCACCGGTGCTGGCGTTCTGGAGGTGGTGGAAAACCACGACAGTGACACCTATCGCGCCATCTATACCGTAAGCCTGGGGGCTGCGGTGTACGTCCTGCATTGTTTCCAGAAAAAATCCAATTCAGGCATCAAGACACCCAAGCACGAATTGGACTTGATCAAGTCAAGGCTGAAGCAGGCAGTGGCTCACGCAAAAGGAACAACACATGATTGAGATCGAAGAAAGCAGCGGAAACGTCTATGCCGACCTCAACAGCGCAGACGCTGGCGAAATGCTGATAAAGGCACACCTGGCCAGCAAGATCTGCAGCATCATCAAGGCACGCCACCTGACTCAAGTGCAGGCAGCGGCAGTACTGGGGCTTCCGCAACCCAAGGTCTCCGAAATGATGCGAGGGAAGTTTCGCGGTATCAGCGAGACAAAAATGATTGATTGCCTGGCACGCCTTGGCCGCGACATTCAGATTGTGGTCAAGGCGGCGCCTCGCTCACGACGCGAGGGCCGGGTAGAAGTTATCTTCGCCTGACAACGTTGGCGAAGGGCAGCTGCCTTCACCACATTCAGGACATCGCCGTGTCCATCACCATCATCAGGCAAAAACCGATACACAAACCCAAACTGGCCAGGCGGTGATGCCCATTGCTACGGGACTCGGGGATGATCTCCTGGGTCACTACCAGCAGCATCGCCCCCGCGGCACACGCCAGGCCCAACGGCAACAGCAGCTCTGCCACATTTACCAGCCAGGCACAGATAACCGCTGCCACCGGTTCGACCAGGCCTGAAGCGGCACCAATCAAGAATGCCTTGAAACGCGGCATGCCCGCCCCCGCCAGCACCAACGCAATCACCAGCCCTTCCGGCACATCCTGCAAAGCGATGCCCATTGCCAGGCTGTCGGCATCGGCCATGCCGCCGCCCGCAGACACGCCAATGGCCATGCCTTCAGGAATGTTGTGGGCGATGATGGCGATCACGAACAACCAGATTCGCGCGGCGATCACCGGCTGGTTGTCCGTGCCGACCAAGGCTTCTGGCGAGGCACCGGAGACCTTGAGGTCGACCAGGAACAGGCACAAGGCGCCAAACATCAGGCCAAAGCTGATCAAGCCGCCCGCGCCCCAAGGGCTGAAGCCGATGCCTTGCGCCGCCTCCAGCCCCGGGATGATCAGGGAAAATGCGGTGGCCGCCAGCATCACACCCGCGCCGAAGCCCAGCAGTGTGTCGGCCAGCGCCACCGGCATGTTACGAATCACCAACACCGGTACCGCGCCCAGCGCTGTCCCCAACGCACACAATGCGCCCCCTTCGAGGGCACGCAGCATGCGCGGCTCCAGGCCCAGCCAGGCAATGCCCTGCGCCAGCAGCAATGCTGTGCCCGCCAGCAACAGCAAGGTTCCTATCGCCAGACGAAACAGACGCACGCTGCTGACGGACAACACCTGTGAACGCATACCGGATCGACTCACTTCAAGGCTTCGAGATAACGACGTTCCACTTCCGCCCAGTCGACGACGTTGTAGAAGGCACCGATGTATTCAGGGCGACGGTTCTGGTATTTCAGGTAGTAGGCGTGCTCCCACACGTCCAACCCGAGAATCGGCGTGTTGCCGTGCATCAGCGGGCTGTCCTGGTTACCGCTGCTTTCGACCACCAGCGTGTTGCCCGGGGTGACGCTGAGCCAGGCCCAGCCACTGCCAAAGCGGGTCAGCGCTGCTTTGGTGAAGGCGTCCTTGAACGCGTCGAACCCACCCAGCTCGGCCTCGATGGCCTTGGCCACCTGACCGTGTGGCTGGCCGCCGCCGTGTGGCGCCATCACCGTCCAGAACAGCGTGTGGTTGGCGTGGCCGCCGCCTTGGTTGATCACGGCGCCCTGCAGCTTTTCTGGCAGCTGCTTGACCGCGCTTACCAGCTGCTCCACCGGCCATTCGGCCCACTCGGTGCCTTCGATGGCAGCGTTGAGGTTGTTGATGTAGGTCTGGTGGTGCTTGCTGTGGTGAATTTCCATGGTCTGGGCATCGATGTGCGGCTCCAACGCATCGTAGGCATAAGGCAACGCAGGCAAGGTATGTGGCATATCAATGGATTCCGTAAGCGTGGGTTCTGGGTGTCACGCCTGTTTGCGCTGCCATCTCGCTGGCGGCGGGGGCGTGACGGTTGAGCAGGCGCTCGGTGCGCGGGTACTGTCCGTACTCGGCAATGAAACTCAGCAATTCGGTGTAGGTGCGTGAACTGTGGCGCAGCGCTGCATCCCGCAGCGCCTGGGGCAAGCGCGCTTCCTGGCTGGCCTGGAGCAGGCGCTGGTGTGCAGAGCACAGGTAGTCGGCGCTCTCGTGCGGCTGGTTCAGGCGCAGGTGCAGGTCAGCCAGGTTGTGATGAGCGATGACGAACACCGCCACCGCTTCGTCGACGTCATGCCAGCGCTCGAACAGCACCTGGGCCAAGGCCAAGGCTTGCAGGTAGTGTTCCCGGGCATCGACCCATTCACCTTGCTCGAACAGGCGGTTGGCGGTTTCAGTGGTGCGTTTCCAGTGCTGCATGACGTTTCTCCTGAGCGCGATGGCTCGTACGCTCGGCGGTGACGCTGAGTCAGATACCGCCGGCCGTGAGTTTTTCCGGGTCCAGCAGAGCCTCGAGCTGGTCACGCGACAAGTCGGTGTGTTCCAGCGCCACGTCGATGATCGGGCGGCCCTGCTTGTAGGCGGTCTTGGCGATTTCGGCGGCCTTGAGGTAGCCGATGATCGGGTTCAGCGCAGTGACCAGGATCGGGTTGCGCGCCAGCGCCTCCTTGAGCTTGCTTTCATTGACCTTGAAGGTGGCGATGGCCTTGTCGGCCAGCAGGCGGCTGACGTTGGCCATCAGCTCGATGCTTTCCAGCAGGTTGCGGGCGATCACCGGCAACATGACGTTCAGCTCGAAGTTGCCCGACTGCCCCGCGATGGCGATGGTCGCGTCATTGCCGATCACCTGCGCGGCGACCATGGCGGTGGCTTCCGGGATCACCGGATTGACCTTGCCCGGCATGATCGACGAGCCCGGCTGCAAGCCTTGCAGCTCGATCTCGCCAAGGCCGGCCAAGGGGCCGGAGTTCATCCAGCGCAGGTCGTTGGCGATTTTCATCAGTGCCACGGCGGTGGTCTTGAGCTGGCCGGAAAGGGCCACCGCCGTGTCTTGCGAGCCGATCAGCGCAAACAGGTTTTGCCCGGGGGTGAACTCGACCTGGGTCAGGGCACTCAACTGACGCGCGAAGCCGGCCGCGAACTGTGGATGGGCGTTGATCCCGGTCCCGACGGCGGTGCCGCCCTGGGCCAGGGCCTGCAAGCTCGGCAGGGTCGCCTCAATGTGCGCCAGCGCGCCGTTGATTTGCGCCGCCCAGCCGTCGAGCACCTGGCTCATGCGCACGGGCATGGCGTCCATCAGGTGAGTGCGGCCGGTTTTTACAAAGGCGTGCACCTGTACCGACTTGGCCTCGATCACCTGCACCAGGTGCCGCAACGCCGGCAGTAGCTGCTCGTGCAGCGCCAAGGCAGCGCTGACATGGATGGTGGTCGGGATGATGTCGTTGCTGCTCTGGCCGCAGTTCACATGGTCGTTGGCATTGACCGCATCACCCAGCACACGGCTGGCCAGGGTGGCGATCACTTCGTTGGCGTTCATGTTCGAACTGGTGCCGGAACCGGTCTGGAACACGTCCACCGGGAAATGCTGGATGAAATCTTCCGCAAGCAGTTGCTCAACCGCCTTAACGATGGCCTGGCCCTGGTCGGCGGTCACTTGCTCCAGCTCGATGTTGGCCTTGGCCGCTGCGGCCTTGGCCAGCAGCAATGCGCGAATGAACTGGGCCGGCATGCGCTGGCCGCTGATCGGGAAGTTGTCGACCGCGCGCTGTGTCTGGGCGCCATACAGGGCCTCGGCAGGCACCTGAAGCTCACCCATGCTGTCACGCTCGATACGGGTATTACTCATCGTCTAATCCTTGCATCAGTTCATCGGGAGAAATCGAAGGCAGCAGCACGCAGTTGGCCAATTGCAGGGCGTAGGGCTGCCAGCGCTGGTTCTGTTCGCGGCGGTCGAGGTTGCGCAGGTCCAGCAACGGGCGCCAGGCCTGGTCCAGGCACAGGCAGCGCCAATGCCACGGCAGCATGCGGTCGCAGGCGGTATCCAGCAGCAGGCGGAAGGAGGTCAACGCCACCGTCCAGGACGAGGTTTCGGTGCAGCACACCAGGTAACGGCCTTCGGCCAGGTAGTGCTCGATAAGGCGCGGCTCATCGGGCTCGAGCGCGCAGCGAATGCGCCGGCTGAGCCAGCGCCAGTTTTCCAAATAGGGCAATTCGTGAAGGACGGATTTCATGAACACCATCGCCAAGCAACTGGGTAATGATATTCATTATTAAGTGATAAATATAATCACTTCAAGTGCGGATCGACTAAAGCCGTGAGGTAGGACGCATAAAAAAACCCGGCACCAAGGCAGGGTTCTCTAAATCAGTTTGAAACAGAATGGGCTCTACCGGCCGCTTCGCGGGTAAACACGCTCCCACAGTACCTGAAGCCAGTCGGTATCCTGTGGGAGCGGGTTTACCCGCGAAGAGGCCAGAGCAGGTTACCTATCAGCTGCCTGCAACCGTCATTCGCTCGATCAGCACCGAGCCCGTATGGATATTGCTGCGTGTCTCTAGATCGTTACCGATCGCGACAATTTGCTGGAACATATCCTTCATGTTCCCGGCGATGGTCACTTCCTGCACCGCATGCTGAATCTCGCCGTTCTCGACCCAGAAACCCGCAGCCCCACGCGAATAATCGCCGGTCACCATGTTCAGGCCATGCCCCATCAGCTCGGTCACCAGCAAGCCACGCCCCATGCGGCGGATCAGGGCAGCCTGGTCTTCGACGCCATGGGTTACGTACAAGTTGTGAACACCACCGGAGTTGGCCGTGCTCGGCAGCCCGAGCTTGCGCCCGGAATAGGTGCCCAGCAGGTACGACACCAACTCACCTTTGTCGACGAACGGTTTGGCGTAGGTCGCCAAGCCATCGCCATCGAACGCGGCACTGCCCAAGGCCCGAGGAATATGCGGGCGCTCATCGAGGGTCAGCCAGCTTGGGAACAGGCGCTGGCCAAGGGTGCCTTCAAGGAACGACGACTTGCGGTACAGGTTGCCGCCGGAAATCGCCGAGAGGAAGCTGCCGAACAGGCCGCCGGCCAGCTCCGCCGAGAACAGCACCGGCACTTCGCACGTTGGTACCGGGCGCGCGCCGAGGCGGCTGGCCGCACGCTGGGCCGCGCGCTGGCCGATGCTGCGCGGGTCAGCCAGCAAGGTGCCTTGGCGGTTCACGTCATACCAGTAGTCGCGCTGCATCTGCCCGTCGCCCTCAGCGATCATCACACAGCTCAGGCTGTGCCGGGTCGACGCATAACCCCCGATGAAACCGTGGCTGTTGCCGTACACCCGGCACCCTTGATGGGTGTTGAGCGTGGTGCCATCGGCGTTGAGAATGCGGGCATCGGCGTCGAACGCCGCAGCCTCGCAGGCCAAGGCCATCTCGATCGCCTTCTCGGGTTCGATATCCCAGTCGTGATAAAGGTCCAGGTCAGGGATTTCGCGCGCCATCAGCGCGGCATCGGCCAGCCCCGAGCATTCGTCTTCAGAGGTGTGCTTGGCGATGGCCAAGGCTGCGGCAACGGTCTCGCGGATCGCGTCTGGGCCACTCGCGGAGGTGCTGGCCGAGCCTTTTCGCTGGCCTACATAGAGGGTGATGCCAAAGCCCTGGTCACGGTTGAACTCGACCGTTTCGACCTCACGCTGGCGTACCGTGGTGGACAGGCCCTGCTCCAGCGACACCGCAACTTCGCAGGCACTGGCACCCTGGCGACGCGCTTCGGCGATGATCGCTTCGACCTGTTCCTGCAACGCTGGCAGGTCTTTCGGACCTACGCTCTGGACTGCACTCATGGTTCTCTCCACTCAAATTCTGCGTTCGGCGAGGGTCATTCTACGACCGGGCCGGACAAGCGGCCCCCGACTGGTTATCATGGCGGCGATTTCTAGCGGACTGCCACCATGGTTGATTCAAACGACGCCTACGACGGCGAAAAAAGCAAAACCCAGATCAAGCGCGAACTGCATGATCTGGTTGAACTCGGCGAGCGCCTCACTACGCTCAAGGCCGACACCCTGGCACGCCTGCCGTTGACCGACGAGCTACGCAAAGCGTTGGCCGAGGCGAGCAAGCACACAGCTCACGGAGCCCGCAAACGGCACATGTCGTTCGTCGGCAAGCTGATGCGCGTCCAGGACCTGGATGCCATCCATGCCTTGCTCGAACAGATGGACAGCTCGACCCGCCAGTACAACGAGCGCTTCCACGGCCTGGAGCGCTGGCGCGACCGGCTCATCGACGGTAATGACGAAGACCTCGAGCGCTTCGTCAACGAATACCCCGACACCGATCGCCAGCAACTGCGCTCGCTGATCCGCCATGCCCAGCACGAAAAAGCGCGGAACAAGCCGCCTGCTGCTGCGCGCAAGGTGTTCAAGTACATCCGCGACCTCGACGAGCTGCAGCGCGGTTTGCGTTGATGCCGTGGGGCCGCGTTGCGGCCCATTCGCAGCGCAAGGCTGCTCCTACAGGGGCATGCGATACCTGTAGGAGCAGCCTTGCGCTGCGAAAGGACCGCAAAGCGGTCCCCAACGCCATCACGCGCCAGTACCGCCAACTGTGATCGCATCCAGCTTCAGCGTCGGCTGCCCTACCCCTACCGGCACCGATTGCCCATCCTTGCCGCAGGTCCCGACACCACTGTCCAGGGCCAGGTCATTGCCGACCATCGACACGCGGCTCATCGCCTCCGGTCCGTTACCAATCAGCGTTGCCCCTTTGACCGGCGCAGTAATCTTGCCGTCCTCGATCAAGTACGCCTCACTGGTTGAGAACACGAACTTGCCGCTGGTGATATCCACCTGGCCACCACCAAGGTTGGCGCAGTAGATGCCTTTTTTCACCGAGGCGATGATTTCTTGCGGGTCGCTCTCGCCGGCACGCATGTAGGTGTTGGTCATACGTGGCATCGGCAGGTGCGCGTAGGACTCGCGACGGCCGTTGCCGGTCACCGCCATGCCCATCAGGCGGGCGTTCAGCTTGTCCTGCATGTAGCCTTTGAGCACACCGTTTTCGATCAGCGTGGTGCACTCGGTCGGGGTACCTTCGTCATCCACGCTCAGTGAGCCACGGCGGCCTTCAAGGGTGCCGTCGTCGACGATGGTGCACAGCTTCGACGCCACCTGCTCACCGATACGGCCGCTGAACGCCGAGCTGCCCTTGCGGTTGAAGTCGCCTTCCAGGCCATGGCCCACCGCCTCATGCAACAACACGCCCGACCAACCCGAGCCCAGCACCACCGGCAAAGTGCCCGCCGGTGCAGGAATCGCTTCCAGGTTCACCAGCGCCTGGCGCAAGGCCTCACGGGCATAGCCCATGACCTTCTCTTCGGTGAAGAACCGGTAGTCGGTACGCCCGCCACCGCCCTGGCCACCGCGCTCGCGGCGGCCATTCTGTTCGACGATGACACTGACGTTGAAACGCACCAGCGGGCGCACGTCGGCGGCCAGGCTGCCATCAGCCGCGGCGATGAGAATGCGCTCCCAGACCCCGGCCATGCTCACGCTGACCTGCTGGATACGCGGGTCCAGCGCACGGGTTGCCGCGTCGACACGCTTGAGCAGGTCGACCTTTTCGGCGCGCGTAAGCACATCAAGCGGGTTGTCCGGGGCATACAGGGCGGTCACATCCTGGCTACGGAACGCCTGCACCGTGCCATTCTGCCCAGCGCGGGAAATCGAACGCGCGGCGCGGGCCGCCGAGGTCAAGGCTTCCAGGTTGATAGCATTGCTGTAGGCGAAGCCGGTCTTTTCACCGGATTGGGCACGTACGCCCACGCCCTGATCCAGGTTGAAGCTGCCCTCTTTGACGATGCCGTCCTCGAGCGCCCAGGTTTCCGAGATCTGGCCCTGGAAATACAAGTCGGCGGCATCGATGCCCGGGCCGGCCAACTCACCCAGCACAGCCTGCAGGCTGTCCAGGGTCAATCCGCCTGGGGCCAGGAGCTGCTCGCTGACGGTGGATAACATCTGGCTCATAGTCACTCCGAGGTGTGCGCAGGCCGCAAGGCGTCCTGCGAGAAAAAGCGCCGGTGCGATACCACCGGCATGCGCGCCCGAATGGACGCTTGTTCGTCAATGTCGCGCTCGGCGAGCAATACCGCTTCGCCCTGCGCCTGCTGCGCAACGATCCGCCCCCAAGGGTCGATGATCGCTGCATGGCCATGGGTTTCCCGTGGCCCTGGATGGGTGCCGCCCTGCGCTGCGGCCAACAGGTAGCACTGGGTCTCGATGGCACGCGCGCGAATCAGCACATCCCAGTGCGCCGCCCCCGTCACCGCCGTGAAGGCGGCAGGTGCGGTGATCAGTTCTGCCCCGGCTGCGCGCAGTGCGCTGTACAACTCGGGGAAGCGCAGGTCATAGCATACGCTCAAGCCCAGGCGCCCCACCGGGGTATCGGCCACCACCACCTGTGCGCCATGGGCATAGTCGTCAGACTCGCGATAACGGCCGCGGTTGTCGGCGACGTCCACATCGAACAGGTGCAACTTGTCATAACGCGCTGCCACTTCACCGTCTTCATCGATCAGCAACGAGCAGGCATGGGCCTTGGCATCAGGTTGGCCGACCGGTGGCAACGGCAATGTGCCGGCGACAATCCATAACTTGAGGTCGCGCGCCGTGCGTTTCAACCAGGGCAGGATCGGCCCTTCTCCCAAGGCCTCGGCACGCCCGATCGCCGCAGCATCCTTGCGCCCCATTGCAGCGAAGTTCTCCGGCAGCACGGCCAGACGTGCGCCACCGAACGCGGCCTGCTCAAGCAGGGCACCGGCCCGCTGCAGGTTGGCCAGCACGTCGTCCTGGCTGACCATCTGGATCACCGCTGCCTTCATGAATACTCCTGGCGCTATTTCTCGAAAGGTTTCACAAATGTGATTCTAGGCTCTTTCCACGGCCCCTCGACGCGGTAATGCACGCTGGCAAAGCGTGAGACCCGGTCGCCGATCAACCGATCCACAAGGAACAGCGCGCCCCCGACTGCCGGAGCACCGACGATCAAAGCGGCCAACGGCAGGTTGTTGGTGACCGGCAGGGTCACTTGCAGGTTGGCATCCACCCGGTCACGGACCATGTCCAGGGTGCCCTCGAGCTCGAAATTGCTCGAAGGGCCGGTCACCGTAATCGGTTCACGGGTCACGTACACGCCATTACTGGCCACCAGCAGGCCTTTGACCCGGTCATAGGCCAGGCCTTTTTCGAACAGGTCGGAGAAGTCCAGGCGTAGGCGACGGCCGATGGAGTTGAAATTGAGCAGGCCGAACACGCGCAAGGCTTGGGCACTGCCTTCGACTTCGACAAACTGGCCAGTACGCAACGCCGCGTCCATGCTCCCGGAGAAGCGGTTCAGGCCCACCCAAGCAGGCGAACCGGGCCAACGGCCATCGACATCCAGGCGGAAATCGCGGCTGGTGACGGTAGGCGCGAACCCCCACGCCTTGAGCACATCGGCCAGGTTCTTGCCATCCAGGCGCCCTTTGTACCAGCTGCTGGTGCTGCCCGGCTGGCCTTCCCAACCACCGCCGCCGTCGATGTGCAGGCCTTTGAAGTCCAGGTCGATATCGTCTGCCGACACGCCGCGCGTGGTTGGGCGCAGCTTGATCGAGGCGCTGCCGAACAGGTCGTCGCCGCGGTAGAGCTTGTCGATGCTCAGGTCCAGCGCAGGTACCTTGCGCGGGTCGAACGAGGCCAACGGGTCAGGCCCTTCCTCAGCCTGGGCCTGGGCCGGGTCGGCCGCCGGCAGGCGCAAGGTCTGCAAGCGAATCGACATGGGCGCGCCCTTGGCATCCGGCACGCGTGCGTTGCCGATGACTTCCTTGCTGTCCAGCCGCAGGTCCCACGCAGGGCCACCCCGGGCCAGGCGTACCACCGCCTGGTTGAGTTCCATGCCGAAGGCCTTCAGTTGGCCAATGCTCAGGTCGACGCTTTGCAGGATCTGCCGCGCACTGCCACCTGGGTCATCACCGCCCAGGCTGGCCACCTTGGCCTGCCAGGGGGCCAGGTCGAGTGTTTCCAGGCGCCCACGTACGCGCAAGCCTTGGCCGGCCGGTACTTGCGCCTGCCCCGTGCCCAGCAGCAATTCGCCGCGGCCCTGGGCCAGCTTGTCAGAAGGCGCCGCATAGGCGAAGCGTGCGAGGTCGGCATAACCGGCATCAATGCGCCGCTCCGAGCCTTGCAGGTTCATGCTGAAACGGCTGTCGCGGGTATCCGCAGCGGCCTTGCCGAAGGGTGCAGGCAAGTCGATGGCAAGGCCCTTGAGTGAGGAATTGACGCTAAGGCTGTTGTCCCGGCTGCCCAGGTTGAGCTGCAACTGATACGGCAAGTCGCCCGAGGCCGGCAAGGCCTGGTTGAATTGCAGCCACTCGGTCAGCGCCTTCAGCGCGACCTGGCCATTGGCGTTGATGCGGGTCTGCATCTGCCCTGGCGCACCCTCGGCCACGATTTGCGCGGTGACCGGCTTGCCGAACGCCTGCAAGCTGATGTTCTTGCCACTGAGCCCTTTGTCTAAATTGAAGCTGAAATCGCCCTTCAGGCGGTTCAACTCCAGGCTGGGCGGGGCCACCTTGAGGCGGGCATCAGCGGTGGCGAAGTCCACCTTAACCTTGGGCCGTTCCCCATGGGCCAGGGGGATATCGAGCTTGACCTTGCCCTTGAGCGGGCCCTCGCCTTCCCAGCCGGCGAAGATCTCGCCCGTGCCGATCGGCGCCTCTTTGAGAATTTTCAGGCCGTCGTCCAGGCCGCCGTCGAAATCGCCATCGAGATACAGGTGGCTGTGCTGGTCACCCTCGACGTGGGGGATATCGACACTGACGTCACTGACCTTGGTGTCGAGCAACAGGCCATGGTGTGCCTTGATGCGCACACCGCTGTCCTCGATCAGCACATCACCGTCCACCTGCTGCACCTGTGGCCAGCCGGGCTGGAAGTCCAACACCGCGTCGCGCACCTTGAAGAACAGGCTGATACTGCGCGCCTCTGGCGCGGCGCCATGGTTCAGCGAGCCTTGGTACTGGAAGTAACCCTCGTCCACGGTGCCTTTGACGATCGCACTGCGCAGCCATTCGTCGAGGGCCGGGCTCAGCACTTCGGGCAGGTACTTGGCCGTGTAGCGGCCATCGCCCTCGGTCAAGCCGACGCGCAAGTCCATGTAGTCCTCGCGGCCCTCTTCGAACAGCAGGCGAATGAGGAAGTCACCGGCGATCTTGCCCTCCTCGCCCAGTACCTTCAGGTATGGCGCGACGAGGGTGAAGCCTTCTTTGTCGAGGGCCCAGGTCAGGCGCGCATTGGCCTGCTGGTAATGCCAGGGTTTGGCGAAGATCGGGTACAGGTGCAGCATGAAAGCGTCGGTATCCAGGCGCAGCTCGCCGTGCCCCAGGTCACCACTGACGCTGCCGCTGACATTGCCGGCCGCGGGGGCACCGTGGTATGCGTTGAAACCGACCTTCTCCAGGTTGGCGGCAAACTGCAGGCGCTGGTCGCCTTCGGCTTTGGGCCGCGCCTCCAGGCGCACGTTGCGCAGCGCGCCGGTGACGTTCAGGCCATCGACCACGGCCATGAGGTTGTCCGGCAGCGGTGCCAAGGCATCGATCAACGGGGTCAAGGGGGTGAGGTCGAGGCGGTCGGCCTGCACTTGCCAGCGCTCATCAGCGGGGGCCTGCCCTGGGCGCTGACGTAATTGAAGGTGAGATTCCCAACGGTTCTTGCCGATATTCATGGCCAAGGAATCGACCATCACATCAAAACCTTGCTCGTTGCGCTGGAACCACGCAGACAACGCCAGGTTCTCCAAGGTCGCTGCTTTGCGCTCGGCATAAGCGCCTTTTAGCTGGGGCGCATTGAGCCGGACCACGGCTTGCTGCAACTGGCCTTTGCCCCAGTCGACCCAGAACTCACCACCCGCGCGCAATGCGCTGGCGTGCCACTTGCCCAGCAGGCTCGGCGGCAACCAGCGTGCCCAGTCGCTTTGCGGCAGGCTCAGGTAGGCGGCAACCTGGCCATCGCGCCAGGCCTCGGGCGACGCGCGGCTGCGCAGGTTCAGCGCCAGGGGCTGGCCGTCAGGCAGTGTGGCGCGCAAGTCGAGGGCCTGGCGCGAGGCACCGGCCTGCAAGCCCACGCTTACGTAGGTCAAGGTCAGGGGGTCGCGCTGCCAGGGTTGCAAGGTTACCTGGCTGTCGAACACATCGATGCGCCCCAGTTGGCGCAGGCGCTGCAGCAACTCGGCGGGGTCGAGCGGGGCATCATCCTTCTTCGGCAGCCCTTCGAGGTTCCAGGTGCCTTGGGCGTCTTCGCGCAGGATCAATTGCAAGCCACCCAGCTGGATACGTGCCAGGCGTACCTCACGGGAGGTCAGGCTGGCCCAGAGGTCTGGCACCAGCTTGACCTCGTCCAGGCGCAACGCGCCAGCACCTTCGCCCAATTGCAGGTCGCGAACGCGCAGTACAGGCGCAAGCCCGCTCCAGCGGCCTTCCAGGGCACCAACGTGCACCGGCAAGCCCAACGCTTGCTCGGCCTTGTGCTCGACATCGGCCCGGTATTCGGCCACCAGCGGCACCAGTTGCCGGCCAACGCTAACGTACAGCGCCACCAACACCGCCAGCAGCGCGCAAATGCCCAGCCCCCAGCGGGTCGAGGCGACAAGAACGCGGTTCAGACGTCCCATGGCCATGGCCCTCCAGGTCGTTTATCCATGATGGCCCTAAGTGCCGGTTTTGCCAGCCCGGCCATCCTGTGGCGCGTTTCGCGAAACCTCAGAGCAGCACCACATCGTATTGTTCCTGCGAGTACATCGACTCGACCTGGAAGCGGATAGTTCGGCCGATGAAGGTTTCAAGCTCCGCAACGTTGCCGGACTCCTCGTCCAGCAGCCGGTCGACCACCTTCTGATTGGCCAGCACGCGGTAGCCCTCGGCCTGATAGGCACGGGCTTCGCGGAGGATTTCACGGAAGATTTCGTAGCAGATGGTCTCGGGGGTTTTCAGCTTGCCGCGCCCCTGGCACGCCAGGCACGGCTCGCACAGCACCTGCTCGAGGCTCTCGCGGGTGCGCTTGCGGGTCATCTGCACCAGGCCCAATTCGGTAATGCCAATGATGTTGGTCTTCGCGTGATCACGCTCGAGCTGTTTTTCCAGGGTGCGCAGCACCTGGCGCTGATGCTCTTCATCTTCCATGTCGATGAAGTCGATGATGATGATGCCGCCGATGTTGCGCAGGCGCAGCTGCCGGGCAATGGCGGTGGCAGCTTCTAGGTTGGTCTTGAAGATGGTCTCTTCGAGGTTGCGATGGCCGACAAAGGCGCCGGTGTTGACGTCGATGGTGGTCATCGCTTCAGCCGGGTCGACCACCAGGTAGCCACCGGATTTGAGCGGCACCTTGCGCTCCAGGGCGCGCTGGATCTCGTCTTCGACGCCGTACAGGTCAAAGATCGGCCGTTCGCCAGGATAATGCTCGAGGCGATCGGCGATTTCCGGCATCAGTTCACCGACGAACTGCGTGGTTTTCTGGAACGTTTCGCGCGAATCGATGCGGATTTTCTCGATCTTCGGGTTGACGAGGTCGCGCAGGGTACGCAGTGCCAGGCCGAGGTCTTCGTAGATTACCGTGGGTGCACCGCAGCTCTGGATCTGGCTGCCGATCTGCTCCCACAGGCGGCGCAGGTAGCGGATGTCCTGCAGGATTTCTTCAGCGCGCGCGCCTTCGGCGGCAGTGCGCAAGATGAAACCCCCGGCATCCTTGATGTTCTCGCTGTCCATGCAGCTGCTGACCACCTGCTTGAGGCGATCACGCTCAGCTTCGTCTTCGATCTTCAGGGAAATACCGACATGGCTGCTGCGCGGCATGTACACCAGGTAACGCGAAGGGATCGACAACTGCGTAGTCAGGCGTGCGCCCTTGGTGCCGATCGGGTCTTTGGTCACCTGTACCACCAGGGCCTGGCCTTCATGCACCAGCGCGGTAATGTTCTCTACCGCCGAGCCTTCGCGCTGGGAGATCTCCGAGGCGTGGATGAACGCCGCCCGCTCCAGGCCGATGTCGACGAAGGCCGCCTGCATGCCGGGCAGCACGCGCACCACCTTGCCCTTGTAGATATTGCCGACGATGCCGCGGCGCAGGGTGCGCTCGACGTGCACTTCCTGCAGCACCCCGTTTTCCACCACCGCCACACGTGACTCCATCGGGGTGATGTTGATCAGGATCTCTTCACTCATGGCAGGCTCTCGTCAAAGGTCTTGGATAATGATGGATCGCGTACGCGGTACTGGCTACCGCGGGTTTGTTACCTCTGAAGAAAGCGCGGGCAATTGCCAGCAGGCAATGCCGAACTGGGCCAGCAAATCGGCGGTCTCGCTCAACGGCAAGCCGACCACGGCGGAGTAGCTGCCCGTCAGGGCGGTGACGAAGACCGCCGCCAGCCCCTGGATGGCATAGCCACCGGCTTTGTCGGCAGGCTCGCCGCTGGCCCAATAACGGGCGGCTTCATCGGCGCTGATGGTACGAAAACGGACGTTGCTGCTGACGCACAGGCTTTGCCTGCGCTGGCCATCGCTCAGGGCGACAGCCGTCAGCACCTGATGCTCGCGGCCAGACAGGTCGGCCAGCATGGCCAGGGCATGTTCGCGGTTTTCGGGCTTGCCGAGAATACGGCCTTCGAGGACCACCGCCGTATCTGCGCCCAGGACGACAGCCGGGCCCTGGAGGCAGGCCAGGCCAGCCTCTGCCTTGGCCCGGGCAAGGCGCTCGACATAGGCTGCGGCGCCTTCGTCGGCGAGCGGGGTTTCATCGATGGGGGCGCTGACCGTGGTGAACGGTACGCCGATCTGGGTCAGCAATTCACGACGACGTGGCGAGCCAGAGGCCAGGTAAAGCGGGTTCATGTAGACATCTCCCTGTCAGTCGCGGCAACGCCGTCAATTTATACGCAAGCGTCGGCGCAGGTCGCGCAGGGCAAAGCTGATCCATGGCCAGAGCAAGGCACTGATGACTGCTGACCACACCAGCGCCAAGGTCGGCAGGCGGTTACCGGTCAAGGCACTGAGCCACAGCTGGATCAACTGGGCAATACCGAAAATCACCAGAATCACCAGGCTCTGCTGCCACATTGGGAACATGCGCAGGCGCTGTTGCAATGACAGCACCAGGAAGGTGATCAAGGTCAGGATCAGCGCGTTCTGCCCCAGCAACGTGCCATACAGCACATCCTCGGCCAGGCCTAGCACAAAGGCCGTGGTCATGCCGACCTTGCTCGGTACTGCGAGCGTCCAGAACGACACCAACAGCGCCAGCCACATAGGCCGGAACACTTCCATGAACTGCGGCATCGGCGAAACGCTGAGCAGCAGGCCGATGGCGAACGTCAGCCAGATGACCCAGCCATTATTACGGCGTGATGCAGCCATCATTGCCTCCGAGGTTGGGCGGGCGCTGCCGCAGGCGTGGCCGGCGCTGCAGGGGCCGCGGTGGGCTGCGGGGTAGCGGCTGCAGGTGCTGCAGGTGCAGCAGCCGGGCTGGCAGGTGCGCCCTGCTCGCCATTGGCGCCAGGCTGGACGCCGACCGACGTGCCTTTGCGATCGGCCTCTTCCTGCGCGATCGCAGCGTCAGTGGCGCGTTGCTCCGGGCTGCGTCGGTCGCTGAACACCAGCAGCATGTAGCGGCTGCGGTTGAGCGCGGCGGTAGGGATGGCGCGAACGATGGCGAACGGCTGGCCGGAATCGTGAATCACTTCGTTGACCGTGGCCACTGGGTAACCCGCGGGGAAGCGCTGGCCCATGCCGGAACTGACCAGCAGGTCGCCTTCCTTGATGTCCGCGGTATCGGCCACATGGCGTAGCTCCAGGCGCTCCGGGTTGCCGGTGCCACTGGCGATGGCGCGCAGGCCGTTGCGGTTGACCTGCACCGGAATGCTGTGGGTGGTATCGGTCAGCAACAGTACCCGCGAGGTGTAGGGCATCAACTCGACCACTTGGCCCATCAGGCCGCGGGCATCGAGCACCGGCTGGCCGAGGAACACGCCATCGCGCTCGCCCTTGTTGATCAGGATGCGGTGGGTGAACGGGTTGGGGTCGACGCCGATCAACTCGGCCACTTCAACCTTTTCGTTGACCAGGGCGGATGAGTTGAGCAGTTCACGCAAGCGCACGTTCTGCTCGGTCAGGGCCGCCAGCTTCTGCAGGCGCCCCTGCAAGAGCAGGGCCTCGGTCTTGAGCTTTTCGTTTTCCGCGATGAGTTCGGTACGGCTGCCGAACTGGCCTGCCACGCCTTGCCACAAACGCTGCGGCAAATCGGTGATCCAGTACGACTCCATCAATACCAGGCCCATCTGGCTGCGCACGGGTTTGAGCACGGCAAAGCGCGCATCGACCACCATCAGCGCGACCGACAGCACCACCAATACGAGCAGACGAACGCCCAGCGAAGGGCCCTTGGAGAAAAGCGGTTTAATGGGCCGTTCCTCGTGGACGACTCAGGAGGTCATTGGACATGGGACAACGCACCAGCCTGGTTGCGGGTTGACGGAAACGACGCCCGGACGGACGCCAGCCCAGCGCATACAGGTAGCACTGTGCGTGCTACCTGTAAACCGGGCGCTCAGGAACAGCGAGCAGCATCACTCGCTGGAGAGCAGGTCCATCGCGTGCTTGTCCATCATCTCCAGGGCGCGACCGCCGCCACGGGCGACACAGGTCAGCGGGTCCTCGGCGACGATCACCGGCAGGCCAGTTTCCTGGGCCAGCAGTTTGTCGAGGTCGCGCAGCAGTGCGCCACCACCGGTCAGCACCAGGCCACGCTCGGCGATGTCGGAGGCCAGCTCCGGCGGCGATTGCTCCAGGGCGCTTTTAACCGCTTGGACGATGGTCGCCAGGGATTCTTGCAGCGCTTCCAGCACTTCGTTGGAATTCAGGGTGAAGGCACGCGGTACGCCTTCGGCCAGGTTACGGCCGCGGACATCGACTTCGCGCACTTCGCCACCTGGGTAGGCGGTGCCGATTTCCTGCTTGATGCGCTCGGCGGTGGACTCGCCGATCAGGCTGCCGTAGTTGCGGCGCACGTAGGTCACGATGGCTTCGTCGAAGCGGTCGCCGCCGACGCGGACGGATTCGGCGTAAACCACGCCGTTCAACGAGATCAGGGCGATTTCAGTGGTACCACCACCGATATCGACGACCATCGAACCACGGGCTTCTTCGACCGGCAGGCCGGCACCGATGGCGGCGGCCATTGGCTCTTCGATCAGGAACACTTCACGGGCACCGGCACCCAGGGCCGACTCGCGAATCGCGCGGCGCTCTACCTGGGTCGACTTGCACGGCACGCAGATCAGCACGCGAGGGCTGGGCTGCAGGAAGCTGTTCTCGTGAACCTTGTTGATGAAATACTGCAACATTTTTTCACAAACGCTGAAGTCGGCAATGACGCCGTCCTTCATCGGACGAATGGCAGCAATGTTGCCGGGCGTACGGCCCAGCATGCGTTTGGCTTCGGTACCGACGGCGACGACGCTTTTCTGATTGCCATGGGTACGGATGGCAACAACCGAGGGCTCATTCAGGACGATACCGCGCTCACGCACGTAAATAAGGGTGTTGGCAGTACCCAGGTCGATGGAAAGATCGCTGGAAAACATGCCACGCAGTTTCTTGAACATGGGAAAGTGACCCTGGGGAAAGCGTGGGTAAAAAAGTGCGGCAAACTCTAACAATGGCAGGGATTTTGGGCAAGGAGCCAATATGTTAAATTGGTCGTTTTTCCGAGCACGCCAGCAGATGATCGCGGCCGTATGACCGCCAGAATGCCGACATGTTCCTCATCACGGACCCTAATTCCGTTCTTTGTTTCCCCTGGAGATCCCCATGGCGCTTGAACGCTGCGACGTGGAAAAGATCGCCCATCTGGCCCGTCTGGGGCTGAATGATGGCGAACTGCCACGCATTACCGATGCACTGAACAGCATTCTCGGGCTGGTCGACCAGATGCAAGCGGTCGACACCACTGGCATCGAGCCCCTCGCCCACCCCCTGGAGGCCAGCCAGCGACTGCGTCCCGACCAGGTCACCGAAAGCAACCAGCGCGAGGCCTACCAGGCCATCGCACCGTCGACCGAAAGCGGTCTGTACCTGGTTCCCAAAGTCATCGAGTAAGGGATAGAGCCTGCCATGCACCAATTGACCCTGGCCGAGATCGCCCGCGGACTCGCCGACAAGTCGTTTTCCTCCGAAGAGCTGACGGGCGCCCTGCTGGCGCGCATCAAACAGCTCGACCCGCAAATCAACAGCTTCATCAGCGTCACCGAGGAACTGGCCCTGGGCCAGGCCCGTGCCGCTGACGCCCGTCGCGCCGCTGGCGAGGCTGGCGCCCTGCTGGGTGCGCCCATTGCCCACAAGGACCTGTTCTGCACCAACGGCGTACGCACCAGCTGCGGCTCGAAGATGCTCGACAACTTCAAGGCGCCGTACGACGCCACCGTGGTCGCCAAGCTGGCTGAAGCCGGCATGGTTACCCTGGGCAAGACCAACATGGACGAATTCGCCATGGGTTCGGCCAACGAATCCAGCCACTACGGCCCGGTGAAAAACCCGTGGAACCTGGAGCACGTCCCGGGCGGTTCGTCGGGCGGCTCGGCTGCGGCAGTCGCCGCGCGCCTGCTGCCGGCCACCACCGGCACCGACACTGGCGGCTCGATCCGACAGCCGGCAGCGCTGACTAACCTGACTGGCCTGAAACCGACGTACGGTCGTGTTTCGCGCTGGGGCATGATCGCTTACGCCTCCAGCCTCGACCAAGGCGGCCCGCTGGCCCGCACGGCCGAAGACTGCGCGCTGCTGCTGCAAGGCATGGCCGGTTTCGATACCAAGGACTCCACCAGCATCGAAGAGCCGGTGCCGGACTACAGCGCCAACCTCAACGCTTCGCTGCAAGGCCTGCGCATCGGCCTGCCGAAGGAATACTTCGGCGCAGGCCTGGACCCGCGCATCGCTGACCTGGTGCAAGCCAGCGTCAAGGAGCTGGAAAAGCTCGGCGCCGTGGTCAAGGAAATCAGCCTGCCGAACATGCAGCACGCCATCCCGGCGTACTACGTGATCGCGCCTGCTGAGGCATCCTCCAACCTGTCGCGTTTCGACGGCGTGCGCTTCGGCTACCGCTGCGAAGCGCCAAAAGACCTGACCGACCTGTACAAGCGTTCCCGTGGCGAAGGCTTCGGTGCCGAAGTGCAGCGCCGCATCATGGTGGGCACCTACGCCCTGTCGGCCGGCTACTACGACGCCTACTACGTCAAAGCCCAGCAGATTCGTCGCCTGATCAAGAACGACTTCATGGCCGCGTTCGAAGGTGTTGACCTGATCCTCGGCCCGACCACGCCGAACCCGGCCTGGAAGCTCGGCGCCAAGAGCAGCGACCCCGTCGCCGCCTACCTGGAAGACGTCTACACCATCACCGCCAACCTGGCGGGCCTGCCAGGCCTGTCGATGCCGGCTGGCTTCGTCGATGGCCTGCCGGTCGGCGTGCAACTGCTGGCGCCCTACTTCCAGGAAGGCCGCCTGCTCAACGTCGCGCACCGCTACCAGCAAGTGACCGACTGGCACACCCGCGCCCCCAACGGCTTCTGAGGAGTTCACACATGCAATGGGAAGTTGTGATCGGGCTGGAAATTCATACTCAGCTCGCCACCCAGTCGAAGATCTTCTCCGGCAGCGCCACCACCTTCGGCTCCGAGCCGAACACCCAGGCCAGCCTGGTTGACTTGGGCATGCCCGGCGTACTGCCGGTGCTGAACCAGGAAGCCGTGCGCATGGCGTGCATGTTCGGCCTGGCGATCGATGCCGAGATCGGCAAGCGCAACGTGTTCGCGCGCAAGAACTACTTCTACCCCGATCTGCCCAAGGGCTACCAGATCAGCCAGATGGACCTGCCGATCGTCGGCAAGGGCCACCTGGACATCGCCCTGGAAGACGGCACCATCAAGCGCATCGGCGTGACCCGTGCGCACCTGGAGGAAGACGCCGGCAAGAGCCTGCACGAAGACTTCAGCGGCTCCACCGGCATCGACCTGAACCGCGCCGGCACGCCGCTGCTGGAAATCGTTTCCGAGCCGGACATGCGTAGCGCCAAAGAAGCCGTGGCCTACGTCAAGGCGATCCACGCCCTGGTGCGCTACCTGGGCATCTGCGACGGCAACATGGCCGAAGGCTCGCTGCGCTGCGACTGCAACGTGTCGATCCGGCCAAAAGGCCAGGCCGAGTTCGGTACCCGCTGCGAGATCAAGAACGTCAACTCGTTCCGCTTCATCGAACGTGCGATCAACAGCGAGATCCAGCGCCAGATCGACTTGATCGAAGACGGTGGCAAGGTCATCCAGGAAACCCGCCTGTACGACCCGAACAAGGACGAGACCCGCTCCATGCGCAGCAAGGAGGAAGCCAACGACTACCGTTACTTCCCCGACCCAGACCTGCTGCCGGTGGTCATCGAGGACAGCTTCCTCGACACCATCCGCGCCGGCCTGCCAGAGCTGCCGCCACAGAAGGTCGAGCGCTTCCAGAGCCAGTACGGCCTGTCGGCCTACGACGCGAACGTGCTGGCATCGAGCCGCGAACAAGCAGACTACTTCGAACAAGTAGTGAAAATTGGTGGCGACGCCAAGCTGGCAGCCAACTGGGTCATGGTCGAGCTGGGCAGCCTGCTGAACAAACTGGGGGTCGAGATTGACCAGGCGCCGGTCAGCGCCGAGCAGCTGGGTGGCATGTTGCTGCGTATCAGTGACAACACCATCAGCGGCAAGATCGCCAAAACCGTGTTCGAGGCCATGGCCGCCGGTGAAGGCGATGCCGACAGCATCATCGAGAGCCGGGGCCTGAAGCAGGTCACCGACACCGGTGCGATCGACAAGATGCTCGACGAAATGCTGGCTGCCAATGCCGAACAGGTCGAACAGTACCGCGCCGCCGACGAGGCCAAGCGCGGCAAGATGTTCGGCTTCTTCGTCGGCCAGGCGATGAAGGCGTCGAAGGGCAAGGCCAACCCGGGGCAAGTGAACCAATTGCTCAAAGCCAAGCTCGAAGGGTGAGCTGAAAATGCGGCGAGGGCTACGCCCTCGTTCGCGGGGCAAGCCCGCTCCCACAGGTATTCCACAGTTTCGAAGCCACTGAAATACCTGTGGGAGCGGGCTTGCCCCGCGAAGGCCGCCCAGCGGCCCCAATGGCAGCACCGGAGCATCAGACTTGCTAAAACGATCCCTCGGCACCCTCGCCTTGTTCTCCCTGCTGGCCGGCTGTGCCAGCCACGATATCGACCCCCGCGGCTACGACAAGACCGGCACCGCCTCCTATTACGGCTCGCGCCACCACGGCAAACGCACGGCCAGTGGCGAACCGTTCAACCAGCACGGCCTTACCGCCGCTCACCGCAGCCTGCCGTTCGGCAGCCGCGTGCTGGTCACCAACCTCGCCAACCAACGCAGCGTGGTGGTGCGCATCAATGACCGCGGCCCGCACACACGCGGCCGGCTGATCGACCTGTCACGCGCTGCAGCAGAAAAAATCGGCATGCTCCGTAGCGGAACGGCGCGCGTGCGGGTACAAGGTCTGAGCGACTGACCCTACTGGAGCCCTGACCATTTTCGACCTGGCCACCCTTCCCACCTTCAGCCTCCTGCAACTGGGCGTCGCCTTGTTGCTGCTGGCCTGCGGTGCCGAGCTGCTGGTACGCATGGCCCTGCGCCTGGCCCTGTGCCTGCACGTGCGCCCACTGATCATCGGGCTGAGCCTGGTGGCCTTCGGCAGCACCGCACCGCAGCTCACGGTAAGCCTACAGGCCGCCTTCCAGGGCGCACCGGATGTCGCCGTCGGCAGCGTGATTGGCAGCAACATCTTCAACGTACTGGTGATTCTTGGCCTGGCCGCGCTGATCATCCCGCTGCGTGTTTCACGCCAACTGGTTCGTCTGGACATCCCCTTGATGATCGTCGCCAGTGCGCTGGTGTATGCGCTGGCCGCCAATGGCTACCTGGGCCGCGGGGAGGGCCTGCTGCTGTTGCTGGCGCTGGTGGGCTACCTGGTCATGCTCTGGCATCAATCACGCCATTACGCTCGCACCTACCCCGCGCCCAGCAACATCAAGGTCAGTGGCGCACGCTTCTGGTCAAGCACGCTGCTGCAGATTGCGCTTGGCCTTGGCCTGCTGAGCCTGGCCGGCCACTTGCTGCTGGAAGCCGCCGTTGAGGTGGCGACTGACCTGGGCCTTTCCGAACGCATCATCGGCCTGACCGTGGTCGCGGTCTGCACGTCATTGCCAGAGCTGGCCGCCGCTATGATTGCCGCCCTTCGCGGCGAACGGGAAATCGCCGTTGGCACGGTGATCGGCAGCAACCTGTTCAACCTGCTGGGAGTGCTGGGCCTGACCGCGCTGATCACCCCTGAACCGCTGTCGATCTCACCCAACGCGCTGGCCTTCGACCTGCCCGTGATGCTGGGCGTCGCCGTCTTGAGCCTGCCCGTGTTCTATTCGGGCTACCGGATCACCCGCGCTGAAGGCCTGGTGTTTCTCTGCCTGTACCTGGCCTATGGGCTGCATGTGGTGGCCTTTACCACCGGCATGCCATTGGCCGGCCGCCTGGAGCGGCTCATGCTGTTCTATGTCCTGCCAGTGCTGGCCTTGGTGCTGCTGTACACCACCGTACGTGCGTGGCGGCGGCAGCACTGAGGCCAGCGGAGGGCGCCACAAGCCCTCAGCCCTGCCGGGCCTTCTTCAACCGGAACGCGACCCAAAGTACCGCAATCCAACCCGGAATCAGCATCACCGAGATGCGAATCGGCGGCGTCAGGTACATCACCACCAGAATCAGCACGATGAACGCCAGGCACAGGTAATTGGTAACCGGGTGCCCCCAGCTCTGGTAGAACGGGGTAATACCCGACGCCAGCTTGGCTTTGCGGAATTTGAGGTGAGTGATGCTGATGCTCGCCCAGTTGATCACCAGCGCCGACACCGCCAGGGCCATCAGCAAGCCAAAGGCTTCACCCGGCATCAGGTAGTTGATCAGTACGCACATGCCCGTGGCAAACGCCGAAACACCCAGCGCCGTCAGAGGCACACCACTGCGGCTGACTTTGAGCAGCTGGCGCGGCGCATCCCCCTGGCTGGCCAGGCCGAACAGCATGCGGCTGTTGGCGTAGACGCAGCTGTTGTAGACCGACAGCGCCGCCGTCAGCACCACGACATTGAGGATGGTCGCCACCAGGTCGCTGTCCAGCTCATGGAAAATCATCACGAACGGGCTACCCCCCTGCACCACCTTCTGCCACGGGTACAGCGACAACAGCACCGCCAGGGCGCCGATGTAGAAAATCAGGATGCGGTAGACCACTTGGTTGGTGGCCTTGGGGATGCTCTGGCGCGGGTTATCTGCCTCGGCGGCGGTGATACCCACCAGCTCCAGCCCACCGAAAGAGAACATGATCACAGCCAAGGCCATGATCAGGCCAGTGACGCCATTCGGGAAGAACCCGCCGTATTGCCACAGGTTGGCCACGCTGGCGTCCGGGCCGCCGTGACCGCTGCTCAGCAGCCAGGCACCAAAGCCAATCATGCTGACGATGGCCACTACCTTGACCAAGGCGAACCAGAACTCCATCTCCCCGTAGACCTTCACTTGGGTCAGGTTGATGAGGTTGATTGCCACGAAGAAGATCGCCGCCGTCGCCCAGGTGGGGAAATCGGGCCACCAGTACTGCACATAGATGCCCACGGCGGTCAGTTCGGCCATGCCCACCAGCACGTATACCACCCAGTAGTTCCAGCCCGAGACGAAGCCTGCGAACTCGCTCCAGTACTGGTGGGCGAAGTGGCTGAAGCTGCCGGCGACCGGCTCTTCGACCACCATTTCGCCCAATTGGCGCATGATGAAGAAAGCCATCAGGCCGGCGATGGCGTAGCCCAGCAAAACGGAAGGGCCGGCCAGTTGAATGGTCTGGGCGATCCCCAGGAACAGCCCGGTGCCGATGGCCCCACCCAGCGCGATCAGCTGGATATGGCGATTCTTCAGCCCGCGCTGCAAGCGCTCGGGCGTGCTCTGGTCTTGCATGAAGTGTCCTTTAGCTCAGTGAGGCAGTGTTATTGCTGTTATTTGCAGTCAAGGATCTAGATCCATCCGCCCCACTGCAAGATGAAAATACCGATATTGGTGGTGATCGCCGCCATTAGCGTAGTGATCACGATGATCGAAGCCGCCAACTCATGGTTGCCGTTGGCCGCCCGCGCCATGACATAGCTGGCTGCCGCCGTCGGGCTGCCGATGTACAGGAACAAAATGCCCAGCTCGGCACCGCGGAACCCGCACAGCCACGCACCCAGTGTGCCGATCAGCGGCAACCAGACCATCTTCACCAGGCTGGCATCGATGGCCAGCCTGCCACTGTCACGCAGCGCCGCCAGCGACAGGGTGCCACCGATGCACATCAATGCCAGCGGCAAGGTCATCTGCGCCAGGTAGTCGCCTGAAGTGAGCAACCAGTTGGGCAACGGCACCTGGCCATAGGCCATGGGCGTTGCCACCAGCACACTGATGATCAATGGGTTGCTGAAGATGTTCTTGCAGATGCTCCACGGGTCGGACTTGAGGTCCGGGCTGTACACCGCCAGCACCACCGCCGACAGCGAGTTGTACAGGAGGATCACCAGGCCTGCCAGCACCGCGCCCAGCGAGATGCCGTAGTCGCCATACAGGCTGGCGGCCAGGGCCAGGCCGATTACGCCGTTGTTGCCGCGAAACGCGCCTTGGGTGTAGATGCCGCGGTCCGCTGGCGGGCAACGCCAGATAGCCAGCCCCCAGGCCACGCCAAAGCCAACCAGGGTGGCCGCGACGAAATACAGCAGCACGCCAGGCTTGACCGCCGTTGCCAGGTCGGCGTGGTAGATGCCGAGGAACAGCAGCGCCGGCATGCAGACGTTGAACACCAGCTGTGAAGCGACGCGGTTGAAGTTGTCGTCGATCAGGTGGATGCGTTTGAGCAGCACGCCCATGAACAGCATGGCGAAGACAGGTGCCGTGATGTTCAGCGTCTGGATAAGAAGGGCGAGCATGCGCAAGCGATCCTGCTGGGAGTTGCCGTTAGGGGCCTAATGATACGTCAACGGCTGCGAGTTGCGGGGATCGGGATGCGATACAGGGCAATTTCTGTCAGTGGCGGCCTCTTCGCGGGCAAGCTCGCTCCCACAGGTGCCCACCCTTCTCGGGCTCAGTGGTGTCCCTGTGGGAGCGGGCTTGCCCCGCGAAAGGGTCAACGCCGATTCAGCGCCGAACCGGCCGCTTCTGCAGTTTGCGCTGCAAGGTCCGCCGGTGCATGCCCAGCGCCCGCGCTGTGGCCGAGATATTGCCCTCGTGCTCGTTCAGCACGCGCTGGATGTGCTCCCACTGCAGGCGGTCGACCGACATCGGGTTTTCCGGCACCAGGGCATCCAGGTCGGCATGCTCGGAAAGCAACGCAGCCAGTACATCGTCGGCATCGGCCGGCTTGCACAGGTAGTTGCAGGCACCGCGCTTGACCGCCTCCACCGCGGTGGCGATGCTGGAATAACCCGTCAGGATCACCACGCGCATTTCCGGGTCCAGCTCCAGCAGCTTGGGCAGCAGCACAAGCCCCGAGTCGCCTTCCATCTTCAGGTCCAGCGTGGCGTAGTCTGGCAGGTCCTGCTGGGCCAGGATCAGCCCTTCTTCGGCGGAGCCTGCAGTGCTCACGCGGAACCCGCGACGGCTCATGGCACGCGCCATGACCCGGGTGAAGGTGGCATCGTCATCCACCAGCAGTAGGTGCGGCAGCTCTTCGCTTTCAAGCTGGGTTTCGTCACTCATCATTCATCTCCTCGCTTGCCATAGGGCAGGCGCAATTCGGTCAGGGTGCCACCCTGCTCATGACTATAGAGTTTCACCGAACCGCCCGCACGCGTCACGCTGGCCTTGCTCAAGAACAGGCCCAGGCCGAAGCCTTTGCCCTTGGTGGTAATAAAGGGTTTGCCAATCGCCTCGGCGATCGCTGGGGGCACACCGGGGCCATGGTCACGGATACTGATGACAATGTCCTGGGCGTCCCAGTCAAGGCGCACCTCGAGATCGTCCGGGCATGCGTCGGCTGCATTGTTCAGCAGGTTCAGCAGCGCCTGGGTCAGGTCCGGTGGCGGGGTCAGACGCGGTACCTGGCCATCCCTGAGGCGCTGGAAGCGGTAGCTGGCCTCGGGCCGCATCAGGTGCCAACGGTTGAGCGCTTCGTCGAGCCAGGCGGTAACGTCCTGCTCGACCATCGCCAGGCGGCGGTTGGCCTCGGCGGCACGCACCAGTTGCTGCAAGGTCTCCTTGCACAGTTTGACCTGATCCTGAAGGATCTGCAGGTCTTCCTGCAACAGCGGGTCGGGGTGGTCCTGGCGCATTTCGTTGAGCAGCACGCTCATGGTCGCCAGCGGGGTGCCCAGTTCGTGGGCAGCGCCAGCGGCCTGGGTGGCCACGGCCAGCAACTGCTCATCGCGCAGGCTCTCCTCACGGCGCTCGGAACGCAGTTGTTCCTGGCGGCGGAGTTCTTCGGCCATGCGCGCGGCAAAGAAGGTGATGACCGCTGCCGCCAGGGCGATGCTCAGCCACATGCCGTAGACCTGCATCTTGTCCCGCGCCAGCGGCAGCCCTTCCAGCGGGTAGAACTGCACCAGCAGCAGGCTGTATGCCGTCAGGGCAATGCCCGAAAGAATCAGCGAATAGAGCCAGGGCAAGGTCACCGCAGCAATGGCCAGCGGCACCAGGTAATACGAAACGAACGGGTTGGTCGAACCGCCGGAGTAATACAGCAAGGCACTGTGGATCAGCAGGTCGCAGGCAAGCTGCAGTGCATATTCCATTTCGGTGACCGGCAGCGACAGGCGCAGGCGCAACGCAGTGAAGGCGCACAGGATGGACGACAGGGCCAGCGTCGCCGCCAGCGAAAACCACGGCAAGGGCAGCAGGTCGGTCCAGTAGGCGACGCCCACGGAGCCTGCCTGGGCAGCCAGGACCAGCACGCGAATAACAGTCAGGCGCCAGAGGTTCTGACGTGTAGCGGACAACGGTTGTACGTCGGCGAGCATGAGCTCTCCTGATGAGTGCTCCAGAAAATCGGCTGGAGTATACCGAAGCCGGGCGCCTCGCTGCAGCGATGCGGCAAAGCGCCACACTTTGTCACAGGTTCATGATGGCACTTTTGAACCCACTACACTGTTCCCGGTCTGATGGGCCATGCGTGGAATGGAGAGCCAGCACCCACGCCCTTTTATTGCCAAGGAGTCTTACATGCAAATCCCTCGTCGCGGCACTGCCTTGATCCTGTCTTGCGGCCTGCTCGCCAGCCTGCCTGCGCTGGCGGCCGATGAGCCGCGCTTCAATCAGGTGTCGCTGCGTGCCGAAGTCAGCAAGGAAGTGCCACGCGACCTGATGGTCGTGACCCTCTACAGCGAAGCGCAGAACACCGACCCGGGCAAACTTGCCAAAGAGATCACCGAGACCATGAACAAGGCTGTGCAGCAGTCTCGCCAGGTCAAAGATGTGAAGATCAGCCAGGGCAGCCGCAACAGCTACCCGGTCTATGACAGTAAAGGGCAGAAGATCACCGGCTGGCGTGAACGCGCCGAGCTGCGCCTGGAAAGCGCCAACTTCCCAGCCCTGTCGCAATTGACCGCCGACCTGCTGCAAGACCTGAAAATGGGCGGCATGGACTTCTCCATCGCCCCAGCCACGCGCAAGGCCAGCGAAGATGATTTGCTCAAGGACGCGGTCAATGCCTTCAAGGCACGCGCACAGCTGGCCACCGAGGCGCTGGGTGGCAAGGGCTACAAAGTAGTCAACCTGAACCTCAACAGCAGCGGCTACCCACGCCCGTACCTGCGCAGCGCACCGATGGCCATGAAAGCCATGGGCGCTGACGAAGCGGCGCCGGCGCCGGATATCGAAGCGGGTACCAGCGAAGTGAGCATGAATGCCGATGGTTTGATTGAAGTTCAGATGCCTTGATCTGAATGGGGCCGCCTTGCGGCCCAATCGCCGGCAAGCCGACTCCCACAGGGGCAGCGCAGATCCTAAGGCTTGTGCTGCACCTGTAGGAGCGGCCTTGCGTCGCGATGGCTGCAATGCAGCCCCAACTCTGCAATTTAAGACATTTCCTACGCACTTTTAAGGTGCAGCTTACAAATCCCTCCCCCTCGAAACATCCTGCAATTGCCATCATTTTGCCCGCGCAAACGTTCAACTTCGTCGAAAGTTATACTGATGCGACATCCATGTACGCTCGTACCACCTTTCTGGCGCCAACTATCCTTCTGAGTGTTGCATTGGGAACAGCCCCTGCATAAGTATCCTCAGGTCGGCTCACGAGGCCACCTCAATCAAAAATGACAACAATGAGGCCACCATGCTCAAACACGCAGTCATTCCGTTCTTGCTAGGCGCAGGTTTGCTGGCCGGCGCCCCGCTCGCCCACGCAGCGTCCAACCTGGTGTTCTGCTCCGAAGGCAGCCCGGCTGGCTTCGACCCAGGGCAATACACGACGGGAACCGACTTCGACGCCTCGGCCGAGACCGTGTTCAACCGCCTGACCCAGTTCGAACGCGGCGGTACCGCCGTGATCCCGGGCCTGGCGACTAAATGGGAAGTGTCCGACGACGGCAAGGCCTACACCTTCCACCTGCGCGAAGGGGTCAAGTTCCACACCACCGACTACTTCAAGCCCACCCGCACATTCAATGCCGATGACGTGCTGTTCACGTTCAACCGCATGCTCGACAAGAACCACCCGTTCCGTAAGGCATACCCCACCGAATTCCCGTACTTCACCGACATGGGCATGGACAAGAACATCGCCAAGCTCGAGAAGGTCGATGAGCACACCGTGCGCTTCACCCTCAACGAAGTGGACGCCGCGTTCATCCAGAACCTGGCGATGAGCTTCGCGTCCATCCAGTCGGCCGAGTATGCCGACCAGTTGCTGAAAGGCGGCAAGGCTGCCGACCTCAACCAGAAACCGATCGGTACCGGCCCATTTGTGTTCAGCAAGTACCAGAAAGACGCGCAAATCCGCTTCAAGGGCAACAAGGACTACTGGAAACCCGAGGACGTGAAGCTCGACAACCTGATCTTCGCCATCACCACCGATGCCTCGGTGCGCATGCAGAAGCTCAAGAAAGGCGAGTGCCAGGTCACGCTGTTCCCACGCCCGGCCGACATCGAGCCGCTCAAGGCCGACAAGAACCTGCAGATGCCGCAACAGGCCGGCTTCAACGTCGGCTATATCGCCTACAACGTGATGGACAAAATCAAAGGCAGCAGCGTGCCCAACCCCATGGCCAAGCTCGAAGTGCGTCAGGCACTGGACATGGCGGTGGACAAGAAGAAGATCATCGAATCGGTTTACCAGGGTGCCGGTCAGCTGGCGGTCAACGGCATGCCGCCCACCCAGTGGTCCTATGACGACAGCATCAAGGACGCCCCCTACGACCCGGAAAAGGCCAAGCAGCTGCTCAAGCAAGCCGGCATCCCGGAGGGCACCGAGATCACCCTGTGGGCCATGCCCGTGCAACGCCCGTACAACCCCAATGCCAAGCTGATGGCCGAAATGCTGCAATCGGACTGGGCCAAGATCGGCATCAAGGCGAAGATCGTCAGTTATGAATGGGGCGAATACATCAAGCGCTCCAAAGGCGGCGAACAGGGCGCCATGCTGATCGGCTGGAGCGGCGACAACGGTGACCCGGACAACTGGCTAGGTACCCTGTATGGCTGCGATGCGATCGACGGCAACAACTTCTCCAAGTGGTGCTACAAGCCCTACGACGACCTGATCAAACAGGCCAAAGCCACGTCGGACCCCGCCAAACGCACTGAGCTGTACCAACAGGCGCAGCACATCCTCAAGCAGCAGGTGCCGATCACCCCGATCGCCCACTCCACCGTGTACCAGCCCATGAGTGTCAAGGTGAAGGACTTCAAGATCAGCCCGTTCTCGCTGAACTCCTTCTACGGCGTCAGCGTGGACAAATAATAGGGTAGCCCTCGGCACCCGCCGCGCGGCGGGTGCCTGCCCCACCACAGCCAACCCCCATCACGCCTGCCTGCTGCTACCCGCAGCGGGATAGGCAACCTGTTGCCGTCATTCGTACCCCGAGGCGGCGAAACAGACGAACAAGGACTTGCCATGCGCCATGCCACCGCCCTTTCGACCCTGCTCGCGCTGGGCCTGATGAGCCAATCCCCGACCCTGCTCGCGAAAAACCTGGTGTTCTGTTCGGAAGGCAGCCCGGCTGGTTTCGACACCGCCCAGTACACCAGCGCCACCGACAACGACGCCGCCGAGCCGATCTACAACCGCCTGGTCGAATTCGAACGCGGCGGCACTGCCGTGCACCCGGCCCTGGCAACCAAATGGGACATCTCCGAGGATGGCCTGCGCTACACCTTCCACCTGCGCGAGGGCGTGAAGTTCCACGCCAACAAGGCGTTTACCCCAGGCCGCGACTTCAATGCCGACGACGTGCTGTTCACCTTCAACCGCATGCTCGACAAGGGCCACCCGTTCCGGCTGGCCTACCCCACCGAGTTCCCCTACTTCGTCAGCATGGGCCTGGACAAGAACATCGCCCGCATCGAGAAGGCCGGCCCGCTGACCGTGGTGTTCACCCTGAACAAGGTCGACGCCGCGTTCATCCAGAACCTTGCCATGAGCTTCGCGTCCATCCTGTCTGCCGAATACGCCGAGCAGTTGATGACCCGCGGGCGCCCCAGCGACATCAACCAGCAACCCATCGGCACCGGGCCGTTCGTGTTCCAGCGCTACCAGAAGGACGCGCAGATCCGCTTCAAGGGCAACAAGGACTATTGGGCACCGGACGATGTGAAGATCGACAACCTGGTGTTCTCGATCAATACCGACCCTTCGGTGCGCATCCAGAAGCTGCGCCGCAACGAATGCCAGGTCACCTTGCACCCACGGCCGGCCGACCTGCCGGCGCTCAAGGCCGACAAGACACTCGAGGTGCTGCAACGGCCCGGCTTCAACCTCGGCTACATCGCCTACAACACCCAGCACCCGCCCTTCGACCGCCTGGAAGTGCGCCAGGCCATGGACATGGCGGTCAACAAGCAGGCGATCCTGCAGGCGGTGTATCAGGACTCCGGGCAACTGGCAGTGAACGCCATGCCGCCCACCCAATGGTCCTATGACGACAGCCTCAAGGACGCCCCCTTCGACCCGGAAAAAGCCAAGCAACTGCTCAAGCAGGCCGGGGTCAAGGACGGCACCGAAGTCACCCTATGGGCCATGCCGGTACAGCGCCCGTACAACCCCAACGCCAAGCTCATGGCCGAGATGCTCCAGGCCGACTGGAACAAGCTGGGCTTCAAGGTGCGCATCGTCAGCTACGAATGGGGCGAGTACCTCAAGCGCATGAAAAGCGGCGAGCACGACATCGCCCTGATCGGCTGGACCGGCGACAACGGCGACCCCGACAACTGGCTCGGCACCCTCTACAACTGCGACGCCATCGGCAGCAACAACTACTCCCTGTGGTGCGACCCGCAGTACGACAGCCTGGTCAAGCAGGCCAAGCAGGTGACCGACCGCGAACAGCGCACCGCCCTCTACCGCCAGGCCCAGCAACGGCTCAAGCAACAGGTGCCGATTACCCCGGTGGCGCATTCCACGGTGAACCAGCCGATCAGTGTCAAGGTTTCCGACTTCAAGGTCAGCCCCTTTGGCCGCAATGATTTTTCCGGTGTGAGTGTTGATTGATTTTTCAACCTGCACCGGCCTCTTCGCGGGTAAACCCGCTCCCACAGGTTCCCCACGAAGAGGCCAGTGCAGGCAACACCTCTCCCCCTGATTAGCCCGGCAACCCCAGGCAACCCTGGCAACACCGCAGCAATAAACCCGGCTCACAAGGCCGGTAATAACTAGAAAAAGGAAAGGGAGCTTTCACCTTGAGAATATTCACCTCAACCGCACTGGCCTTAACCATCGGCAGCTTTTGTTCCGTGGTCGAAGCCGACCCTCAGCGCCAGGACTACGTCCCGCTCACCCTCAAAACCGGCAGCGAGCAAGACCAGGCGACCGGCTTCGTCGACGGCCAGAGCCTGTCTGGCTCGACCCGCAACTGGTACGCCCGCGAGCGCGCCGCCCGCGGCCCGTTGTGGAAGTACTACAAAAGCGACGGCACCCGCCACGACACCCACAGCCGCGAGAACTGGCTGCAAGGCACCATCCTCAACTACAGCTCGGGCTTTACCCAAGGCACCGTGGGCTTTGCCGTCGAAGCGGCCGGCTACAACGCCGTTGCCCTGCTACAGAACCGTAAGGCGATTGCTGGCCCCAACAACCGCACATTGACCCACAGCGACGGCGACCCTATCGACCAGTGGAGCAAACTGGGCCTGGCCAACATCAAGGCCCGCGTGTCCAACACCACCCTCACCATCGGCCGCCTGTCGATGGATACGCCAATGATGGCCTACATTGGCAACCGAGCCCTGCCCTCGAGTTTCGAGGGCGCGCTCTTGCACAGCGCCGAGTTCGACAACCTGTCGTTCGACTTTGCGACCTTCGACCGCGTTTCGCCGCGCACCGAGCAAAGCCTCAGCAAGTTCCGCACCGAGTACAGCGCCACAGGCGTGGAAACCGACCACGCCAGCACCACCGGGGTCAACTACCAGCCGTTCAAGAGCCTGACCACCAGCCTGTACGCCACCAAGGTCGACGACTTCTGGAACCAGTACTACTTCGGCGCCAACCACGTGCTGGGCGACAGCGCCGTACTCAGCCTGAGCACCGGTCTGAACTACTACAAGACCGTGGACGAAGGCAGCAAGAAGATGGGTGAGATCGACAACGACACCTACAGCCTGTCGTTTGGCCTGACCCACCAGGCCCATACCCTTTCGGCAGCCTGGCAGCAGGTCAACGGCAACGAGTACTTCGACTACCTGCACGAAACCAACGGCATCTACCTGGCCAACTCGCTGCTCTCGGACTTCAACGGCCCCAACGAGAAATCCCTGCAGATTTCCTATGTGCTGAACATGGCGCCCTACGGCGTGCCGGGCCTGAAGTTCAACCTGTACAACGCCCGCGGCTGGGGCATCGACGGCACGCACTACCGCGGCACCGCCTATGACGTGAAGGGGCTGGACGGCGAGACCCACTACGAGTGGGGCATCGGCACCAGCTACGCGGTGCAGAGCGGCCCGCTGAAAGACACCAGCATCCGCGCCACCTATACCGCACACCGCGCCAGCAAGGCCCAGGCCGATGGCAGCCTGGACGAGTTCCGTGTGGTGACAACCATTCCGTTCAACATCCTCTGACCCATGACGCCACGGCCTGCTTCGCCCACTGAAAAAAACAGGCCGTGGCGGCTACGCTGGAATCAAAGCTTGCAGGGAGTATTCATGAAATCGCTACCGCTCCGCGCTGCCCTGGCAGCGCTCATCCTGGGCAGCGCCGCGCCGCTTGCGGCCAAGCCGCTGGTGGTGTGTACCGAAGCCAGCCCCGAGGGCTTCGATGTCGTCCAGTACACCACGGCCGTGACGTTCGATGCCTCGTCCGAAACCCTGTTCAACCGCCTGGTCGATTTCACCCCCGGGACGACCGACATCCAGCCGGCCCTGGCGGAACGCTGGGACATCTCCGCTGATGGCCTGACGTACACCTTCCACCTGCGCCAGGGGGTGAAGTTCCACACCACCGACTACTTCACGCCCACCCGCGACTTCAATGCCGACGACGTGCTGTGGAGCCTGCGCCGCCAACTGGACCCACAACACCCCTGGCACGACAAGACCAGCGTCGGCTACCCGTATTTCGAAAGCATGGCCTTTGGCAAATTGCTCAAGTCGGTAGACAAGACTGACGATCACACCGTGGTGATCACCCTCACCCGCCCGGAAGCACCGTTTCTACGTGACATGGCCATGGGTTTCACCTCGATCTACTCCGCCGAATACGGCGACCAGTTGCTGAAGGCAGGTAAGACAGGCGACCTCAACAGCAAGCCGATCGGCACCGGCCCGTTCATCTTCCAGCGCTACAGCAAGGACGCACAGGTCCGCTACAAGGCCAACCCAGACTACTTCCGTGGCAAGCCACCGGCCGATGCCCTGATCTTTGCCATCGCCAGCGACAGCAACGTCCGCCTGCAGAAGCTACGCGCCAACGAATGTCAGGTGGCGCTGTACCCCAAGCCCGAGGACGTGCCGTCGATCAAGGCCGACCCTGAGCTCAGGATCGCCAACACCGAAGCACTGGTTACCGGCTACATCGCCATGAACACCGAGCACAAATACCTCAGCGATGTGCGGGTGCGCAAAGCCATCGACATGGCCTTCGACCGCCAGACCCACGTCGATCAGCTGTTCGGCAAAGGCAACGCCGTGGTCGGTATCAACCCCTACCCGCCGTCAATGATCGGCTTCAACCACGACAACAAAAACCCGCCCCGCGACCTCGACAAGGCACGTGCGCTGCTCAAGGAGGCCGGTGTACCGGAAGGTACGGTCATCACCCTGTTCACCCGCAACGGCGGCGGCCCGACCAACCCCAACCCACGGCTGTCCGCCGAGATGTTGCAATCAGACCTGGCCAAGGTCGGCATCAAACTCGACATCCGCGTCATGGAGTGGGCCGAGATGCTGCGCCGGGCAAAAAAAGGCGAAGCCGACCTGGTGTCCACCGGCTGGGCCAGCGACAACGGCGACCCGGACAATTTCCTCACACCGCTGCTCAGCTGCGAGGCGGCGAAAAATGGCGAGAACTACGCGCGCTGGTGCAACTCGAAATTCCAGGCGTTGATCACCCAAGCCCGCGAGGTGATCGATAACGACGCGCGTGCAAGGCTCTATAGCGAGGCATTGAAGGTGTACGATGACGACCAGCCCTGGATCAGCATGGCCCACCCGAAGGTGTTTACCGCCATGCGTGACAACGTGGAGGGTTACGTGATCAACCCTCTGACCAACAACAACTTCGCCACCACCCGGGTGAAGTAGAAAAACAACGACCGCCGGCAGCCCACACGGGGACCGGCGGCACTGCCGTGGCGTGCTGACTGCCGCCTGGCCTGAAGAGGTAACCCCGACAATGTTGAGTTTTATTGCCCGGCGCCTGGGCCTGCTGATCCCGACCTTCTTCGGTATCACCTTGCTCACCTTCGCGCTCATACGCCTGATCCCCGGCGACCCGGTGGAAGTGATGATGGGCGAGCGCAGGGTCGACCCCGAAATGCACGCCCAGGCCATGGAACGCCTGGGCCTGAACAAGCCGCTGCCGGTCCAGTACTTGGACTATGTGGGCAAGCTCGCCCAGGGTGACCTGGGCGAATCGCTGCGTACCCGCGAGAGCGTGTGGACCGAATTCCTCACCCTGTTCCCCGCCACCTTGGAGCTGGCCTTCGCCGCCCTGCTGTTCGCCGGTATCGTCGGCCTGCTGGCCGGGGTGATCGCGGCACTGAAGCGGGGCTCGCTGTTCGATCATGGGGTGATGGGCATCTCGCTCGCTGGCTACTCCATGCCGATTTTCTGGTGGGGCCTGATCCTGATCATGTTCTTCTCGGTCAGCCTGGGCTGGACGCCGGTGTCCGGGCGCATCGACCTGCTCTACGACATCGAGCCGAAAACCGGTTTCATGCTGATCGACACCCTGCTCAGCGACGAAGAAGGCGCGTTCAAGGATGCGGTGATGCACCTGATCCTGCCGGCCATCGTCCTGGGCACCATTCCGCTGGCGGTGATTGCCCGTATGACCCGCTCGTCAATGCTCGAAGTACTGCGCGAAGACTACATTCGCACCGCCCGCGCCAAGGGCCTGTCGCCTGCCCGCGTGGTGTTCGTGCACGGCCTGCGTAACGCGCTGATCCCGGTGCTCACGGTGTTCGGCCTGCAAGTCGGCACACTGCTGGCCGGCGCAGTGCTCACCGAAACCATCTTTTCCTGGCCGGGCATCGGCAAATGGCTGATCGAAGCCATCGGTGCCCGTGACTACCCCGTGGTCCAGAACGGCATCCTGTTGATCGCCTGCCTGGTGATTCTGGTCAACTTCGTCGTGGACATCCTCTACGGCCTGGCCAACCCACGCATCCGTCATCAGCGCTGAGGCCTTCGCCATGACTAGCCCGATTGCAAAATCCGTCGCACCGGCCAGCCCGGTGGACCAAAGCCTGCTCTACCCCTCGCCGTACAAGGAATTCTGGCACGCCTTCTCGCGCAACAAAGGCGCGGTGATGGGCCTGGCCTTCATGTGCCTGGTGGTGTTCTGCGCCCTGTTCGCCCCTTGGGTCGCCCCGCATGATCCGAGCGAGCAGTACCGCGACTTCCTGCTGACCCCGCCGGTGTGGCTCGAAGGCGGTACCTGGCAGTTCATCCTCGGCACCGACGAACTGGGCCGCGACCTGCTGTCGCGCTTGATCCAGGGCGCCCGGCTGTCATTGCTGATCGGCCTGTCGTCGGTGGTGATGTCGCTGATCCCGGGGATTCTGCTGGGCCTGCTGGCCGGCTTCTTCCCGCACTTCCTCGGCCCCTCGATCATGCGCCTGATGGACGTGATGCTGGCCCTGCCCTCGCTGCTGCTGGCCGTGGCCATCGTCGCCATCCTCGGCCCTGGCCTGATCAACACCGTGATCGCCATCGCCATCGTCTCGCTGCCTGCCTATGTGCGCCTGACCCGCGCCGCGGTAATGGGCGAACTCAACCGCGACTACGTCACCGCCGCCCGCCTGGCCGGTGCCAGCTTGCCGCGGCTGATGTTCGTCACCGTGCTGCCCAACTGCATGGCGCCGTTGATCGTGCAGGCCACCTTGAGTTTCTCCTCGGCGATCCTCGACGCCGCGGCCCTGGGCTTCCTCGGCCTGGGCGTGCAACCGCCCACCCCCGAGTGGGGCACCATGCTGGCCTCGGCCCGCGACTACATCGAGCGGGCCTGGTGGGTGGTGAGCCTGCCGGGGGTGACCATTCTGCTCAGCGTGCTGGCAATCAACCTGATGGGCGACGGACTGCGCGATGCGCTGGACCCGAAACTCAAGAACGCCGCCTGAGGAGAACGCCATGTCACTGTTGCAAATCAACAACCTCAATGTGCGCTTCGGCGACGCCCATGCAGTACCGGTGGTGGATGGCCTGGACCTTGCCGTGGATGCCGGTGAGATCCTGGCCATCGTCGGCGAGTCCGGCTCGGGCAAATCCGTCACCATGATGGCCCTGATGGGCCTGATCGACGCCCCCGGGCGCATCACCGCCGATACCATGACGTTCAACGGCACCGACATGCTCAAGCTCAGCGGCCGCCAGCGGCGCAAGGTGGTCGGCAAGGACATCGCCATGGTCTTTCAGGACCCGATGACCGCGCTCAACCCGAGCTTCACCGTGGGCTACCAGATCGAAGAAGTGCTGCGCCAGCACCTGGGCCTGAAGGGCAAGGCTGCGCGCCAGCGGGCTCTGGAACTGTTGAAAAAGGTCGAGATCCCCGCCGCAGAAAGCCGCCTGGACGCGTATCCGCACCAGCTGTCTGGCGGCATGAGCCAGCGCGTGGCGATCGCCATGGCGATTGCCGGCGAACCCAAGCTGCTGATCGCCGACGAACCCACCACCGCCCTCGACGTGACCATCCAGGCGCAGATCATGGAGCTGCTGGTCAACCTGCAGAAAGAGCGCAACATGGCGCTCATTCTCATTACCCATGACCTGGCCGTAGTGGCTGAAACCGCCCGGCGCGTGTGTGTGATGTACGCCGGGCAAGCGGTAGAAGTGGGCCAGGTGCCCGAGCTGTTCGACGTCCCCGCCCACCCCTACAGCGAAGCCCTGCTGGCGGCGATCCCCGAGCACAGCCTGGGCGCCGAGCGCCTGGCCACCCTGCCCGGCATCGTCCCTGGCCGTTACGACCGGCCGCAAGGTTGCTTGCTGTCGCCGCGCTGCCCGTACGTGCAGGACAACTGCCGGCAACAGCGCCCGCCCCTCGCCCCCCAGGCACATAGCCTGGTGCGTTGTTTCTACCCGCTGAACCAGGAGGTGGCGTGATGGCCGTCGTACTTACTGCCCGCGAGTTGACTCGCCATTACGAAGTGTCCCGCGGCCTGTTCAAGGGCCACGCGCTGGTGCGTGCGCTCAATGGCGTATCGTTCGAACTGGAGGCCGGCAAGACCCTGGCTGTGGTCGGTGAGTCCGGCTGTGGCAAATCGACCTTAGCCCGCGCCCTGACCCTGATCGAAGAGCCCTCTTCCGGCTCGTTGCAGATCGCCGGCACCGAGGTCAAAGGCGCCAGCAAGGCCGAGCGCAAGCAATTGCGCCGCGATGTGCAGATGGTCTTCCAGAGCCCGTATGCCTCGCTGAACCCGCGCCAGAAGATCGGCGACCAACTGGCCGAGCCACTGCTGATCAACACCTCGCTGAGCAAGGCCGAGCGGCGCGAGAAAGTGCAGAAGATGATGGAGCAGGTCGGCCTGCGACCCGAGCACTACCAGCGCTACCCACACATGTTCTCGGGGGGGCAGCGTCAGCGTATCGCCCTGGCCCGGGCCATGATGCTGCAGCCCAAGGTGTTGGTGGCGGACGAGCCGACCTCTGCACTCGACGTGTCGATCCAGGCACAGGTGCTGAACCTGTTCATGGACCTGCAGAAGGAATTCAACACCGCTTACGTATTCATCTCGCACAACCTGGCGGTGGTGCGGCATGTGGCGGATCAGGTGTTGGTGATGTACCTGGGGCGGCCGGCGGAGATGGGGCCGAAAGCGGATATCTACGAGAAGCCGCTGCACCCTTATACCCAGGCATTGCTGTCGGCAACACCGGCGATTCATCCAGACCCGTTGAAGCCTAAGATTCGCATTGCGGGGGAATTACCCAACCCGTTGAACCCGCCGGATGGCTGCGCGTTTCACAAGCGTTGCCCGTATGCGACGGAGCGGTGTGCTGTTGAAGTGCCGGCCTTCAGGCAAGTGGGAACCCGGCAAGTCGCCTGCCATTATGCAGAGCAATTTCTCTAGGTCGGTGTGACATTCTTCGCGGGGCAAGCCCGCTCCCACAGATATCACACTGCCCTCAAGAACAGTGTGAGATCTGTGGGAGCGGGCTTGCCCCGCGAAGGGCCGCAAAGCGGCCCCATGTCTCAATGCATGAATATCGCGATCAGGATGATCACCGGAATCGGTACCCCAAGCATCCACAGCAGTAATGAGCGCATATTTTTTCTCCTTCCTTAACGTTGAATGCTTCGATGGGTCGTGTAGCCCACGCCTTCCCCTTCCAGCCACAGCACGCGATCACGCTGACGGCCACCGAACAACGCAGCCAGGCTGGCAAAGAACGCACCGCAGAGCAGCGCAACGAAGGTCCACAGCGCGGTCCAGGCCGCCACTTTGGCCGCCGTATCAGCCGCCTGTTTTGCCTGCACCTTGGCCTGCTGCACTTGGGCGTACACTTCATCTACCCGTGCTTCGGCTTCCGCCTGGCTCAAGCGGGTACGCTGGGCCACCAATTGCGCGAGATACGCGCGGTCACCTTCAGCCAGCGTGCCACCCTGCGCGATGGACTTGGCCAGGATGCGCGCCGCTACGCCGTTGGCAGCATCGTCGCTGACCGCTGCCGGGCCATCGCTACGGAACAGGCTGTCGACGAAGTAACCATTGGCATCAGGCTTGGGCGCCATGCTCGCAGCCGCCCCAACCGCCGTAGCCCCCGCCTGCACGCCCGCACCGGCCAAACCACCGACGGTGCCAACGATCAGCATGGCTGCAACCAGCGTGGCCACTGCCCAGGCGAGGAAGCCATGGGCCGTGTCGCGGAAATACACTTCATCGCCATGCAGATTGGCCCACTTCACCCGCAGCCGGCCGGCGATATAGCCGCCCAGGCCTGAAGCGAGAATCTGCGTCAACAACAACCAAATGATCGCCGACACGCCCAAGGTCTGGGCGCTGGCACCTTCATCTGCCCAGGGCGAAGTGGCGGCAAAGCCAAGCCCCGCACCGAGCACCACAAGGATCAAAGACAGCGCGGCAGCAGCAGCGGCACCCGCGAAGATGGCCGCCCAGGACACGCCTGAACGATTCTGGGAATCGACATACGGATATTCGGCAGAGGGGATCATGGTTTTTCGCCTTTATTGTGAGCATCGGGACCAGTCGCGTGATGATCGGTGCAGAGGCCGTGCCACATGTGTCAAAAAATGACTTTCAAGCGAATCAACGGGTTAGCTCAAACACGTTTCCTGGAGTCGTGCAAAACACCCGGTTTGCTCGTACAGGCTCAGGGTTTATGCAATGTCTTCTAGCCGCGCCCACTGGCTTGCCTACCGCCACTGCCCCCGGCACTATTTGCCAATGCGTTCTACCCCTCCTGCCGACGGCCCAGAACAGACGCCCATCACCGCCGAAACCGTGATGCGCTATCACCTGTGCTGGAAGCACCGCGACCTCGACGGCGTCATTGCGCTGTATCACCCAGACGTGCGGTACCACGACTTCTTCCAGAACCGCGTGCTCGGCTTCAACGACCTGCGCGACTACGTGCGCGCCAGCCTGCCGCATGAAGCGGGTGAAGATATCGTCCACAGCGACCGCATCCGCGTCGATGGCTGCACTGCCTTCATCCAGTACCAGGTCACCGTGCAGGGCGGCGAAGGCCTGGTCGCGTTCCAGTCCAGCGAGGCCATCACCGTCAAGGATGGCCTGATCTGGCGGGTCAACGAATACGCCACGCTGGTGCGACAGCAGGGCAAGGGCCTGACCAACGCCGGGCCGCGACCGGCCACCAGCCGCCTCGGCCTTTCGCCGCGCCAGCTGTCGACCATGGCCCAGGACCTGGAGCACTACTTCCAGCGTCAACGCCCCTACCTCGACCCGGAACTCGACCTGCAACAGGTCGCCGATGCCAGCGGCTACAGCCGCAACCAGATCTCCTACCTGCTCAACCAGGTGCTGGGCCAAAGCTTCTACCGCTACGTCAACCAGGCGCGCCTGCAGCACCTGATGGCCAGCCTGGATGACGACACTGCCCAGGCTCCGATCGACGACCTGGCATTCAGCGCGGGCTTCAATTCGCTGTCGGCGTTCTACAAGTGCTTCCGCGAGCACACCGGGCTCACGCCCAATGCCTACCTCAAGCAAATTTCTCTGCGTGCACGCACGTAAGACAGCCGCTGGCTGACAGCACTAGGATCGCCCACAGACCTTGACCGATGTGGAGCCGAACCCGATGCAACCCCTGCGCACGCTCAGCCTGTGGATGGACCAGCTCGACGAGCCGCTGTGCGCGCGCCCGGCACTGCGCGATGACCTCGACGTTGACGTGTGCATCATCGGCGCCGGTTATACCGGCCTGTGGACCGCGTACTACCTCAAGCGCCAGGCGCCACAGCTGAACATCGCGGTGATCGAGGCCAACATCGCCGGCTTCGGCGCATCGGGGCGCAATGGCGGCTGGCTGATGGGCAACCTGCTCGGCGAGGACCGCCTGCTCGCCAGCCTGTCGCCGCAACAACGCCGCGCCAGCATCGACCTGCTGCACGGCATTCCAGATGAAGTGCACGCCGTGCTGCAACGCGAAGCCATCGACTGCGACTACCGCAAAGGTGGCGTGCTGTATTGCGCTGCCCGCTACCCCGAGCAGGAGCGCAGCCTGCGCGCCTACCTGGACGACCTCTATCGCCAGGGCATGACCGAAGATGACTACCGCTGGCTGCGCCCCGAGCAGCTGGACGCCCAGTTGCGGGTCAGTAACGCCTACGGTGCGATCTACAGCCCGCACACCGCAACGATCCAGCCGGCCAAGCTGGCGCGCGGCCTGGCCCGGGCGGTAGAAAACCTCGGCGTGCCGATTTACGAGAACACCCCTGCCATCGACTGGCAGCCGGGTGAAGTGCGTACCCCGCTGGCACGCATCCGCTGCCAGTGGACGGTGCCCGCTGTGGAAGGTTACGCCGCCAGCCTGCCACCGCTGGGCAAGCATCAACTGCCAGTGCAGAGCCTGCTGGTGGCCACCGAGCCACTGCCGGAGTCGACCTGGGAACAGATCGGCCTGAGCCAGGGCCAGGCGTTCAGCGAAAGCAGCCGCCAGGTCACCTATGGCCAGCGCACGGCCGACAATCGCCTGGTGTTCGGCGCCCGCGGCGGCTACCGCTTCGGTGGCCGGCTACGCGAAGACTTCACCCTGACCGATGCCGAAGTTGACCTGCGCCGCTACCTATTCAGCGAGCTGTTCCCCCAGCTCAAGCATGTGCGCATCACCCATTCCTGGGGCGGCAACCTGGGCATGGCCCGGCGCTTCCGCCCGCACATGCTGTGCGACCGCCAACGCGGTATTGCCCTGGCCGGTGGCTATGGCGGCGAAGGCGTCGGTGCCACCAACCTCGGCGGGCGCACCCTGGCTGCGCTGATCCTCAACCAGCACAACGCACTGACCGCACAACCCTGGGTGCTCGACAACCGTCCGCTGTCGAGCCTGGCCACCTGGCCGGCCGAGCCCTGCCGTTGGCTGGGCTACAACGCGATCATCCAAAGCTTCGTGCACGAGGACCGAACCCTCGCCAACCCCGCCAGCGCGCCTTGGAGGCGGCGCCTGGCCAGCTCGCTCGCAGACTTCATGGAAGGCTTCATGCAGTGATATGCCTGCAGCTGCAATTAGCATGGCTTTTGTAGGCAGCCTTGCGCTGCGAAGAAGCCGGTGAAACCACCACCTATGTGGGTGTTATAACCGGCCTCTTCGCAGCACAAGGCTGCTCCTACAGGGGGCTAGATCAGCCCTGGGATCAGTGGTGTTCGCGGGTGGCGCGGAACTTGACGTCCGGCCAGCGCTCTTCCATCAGCGACAGGTTGACCCGGGTCGGCGCCAGGTAGGTCAGGTGACCGCCACCGTCGATGGCCAGGTTCTCCATGGCCTTGGTCTGGAATTCCTCGAGCTTCTTCTTGTCGTCACAGCTGATCCAGCGCGCGGACCACACAGTGATCGGCTCGTAGGCGCACTCGACCTTGTACTCTTCCTTCAGGCGGCTGGCGACCACGTCGAACTGCAGCACACCGACCGCACCGAGGATGATGTCGTTGCTGCGCTCGGGGAAGAACACCTGGGTCGCGCCCTCTTCGGCCAATTGCTGCAGGCCCTGACGCAACTGCTTGGATTTGAGCGGGTCTTTCAGGCGCACGCGGCGGAACAGCTCCGGAGCGAAGTGCGGAATACCGGTGAAGCCCAGCGCCTCGCCTTCGGTGAAGGTGTCGCCGATCTGGATGGTGCCGTGGTTGTGCAGGCCGATGATGTCGCCAGCAAAGGCTTCTTCCAGCTGTTCGCGCTCGGAAGAGAAGAAGGTCAACGCGTCACCGATGCGCAGGTCCTTGCCGGTACGCACGTGGCGCATTTTCATGCCCTTCTCGTACTTGCCCGAGCAGATGCGCATGAAAGCGATACGGTCGCGGTGTTTCGGGTCCATGTTCGCCTGGATCTTGAACACGAAGCCTGTGAACTTCTCTTCCACCGGCTCCACGGTACGCTCGTGGGCCACACGGGCCAGCGGGCGCGGCGCCCAATCGACAACGGCGTCGAGCACATGGTCGACACCGAAGTTGCCCAGTGCGGTACCGAAGAACACCGGCGTCAGCTGGCCATTGATGAACTCGTCCTGATCGAATTCATGGCAAGCGCCCTGAACCAGCTCAAGCTGCTCGAGGAAGCGATCATATTCGTCACCCAGGTGCGCACGGGCTTCATCGGAATCGAGCTTCTCGATGATTTTGACCTCGGTACGCTCATGGCCGTGGCCCGGGGTGTAGACGATGATGTAGTCGCCGGCCAGGTGGTACACGCCCTTGAAATCGCGGTAGCAACCGATCGGCCAGGTGATCGGCGCGGCCTTGATCTTCAGAACGGCTTCGATCTCGTCGAGCAGTTCGATCGGGTCGCGGATGTCACGGTCGAGTTTGTTGATGAAGCTGACGATGGGCGTGTCGCGCAAGCGGCAGACGTCCATCAGGGCGATGGTGCGCGGCTCTACACCTTTACCGCCGTCGAGCACCATCAGCGCCGAGTCCACTGCGGTCAGGGTGCGGTATGTGTCTTCCGAGAAGTCTTCGTGGCCGGGGGTGTCGAGCAGGTTGATCATGTGCTCGCGGTACGGGAACTGCATCACCGAGGTGGTGATCGAGATGCCGCGCTGCTTCTCCATTTCCATCCAGTCGGAGGTGGCGTGGCGGTCGGACTTGCGCGACTTCACGGTACCGGCGACGGCAATGGCCTTGCCCATCAGCAGGAGCTTCTCGGTGATGGTGGTCTTACCGGCGTCGGGGTGGGAAATAATGGCGAAAGTGCGGCGCTTCGCGACTTCGGCGGCCTGGTTGGTCATGGGAAATCGCCTGACTGGGGGATTCAAAAAGGGGCGATATCATACCTGAAGTTGGGCGGGGACCAAAATTTGATCCCCGCCGTTGGTCAATGACGGTCAATCAGGCGCGCTTTGCCTGATCCTCACAAAAGCCGTCAAGCGTTACAGGTGGACGGCCAGGCATATGAACGACGAGCTCCAGGGTGCCGCCCAATGCTTCCACATAACTGCGAAGGGTCGAAATCAACATGTCACTGCGCTTCTCCACCTTGGATATGTTGCCCTGACGAATGTCCAGACGCTCTGCCAAACCTTCTTGAGTGAATTCGAGCTGTTTACGCAATGCCTGAAGCGTCATTTCTTCGCGAATCAATTGACGCCCCAGCTGCTCCACCCGCTCCCTGCGTTCAGGGGACAATCCGTTGATGACCTCATCAAGTGTCTTGGACATCTTTCTCTCCTCTCGACAGGTGATTCTCAAAGCGAGCGTCTGCTTGCTTGATCAACCCCTGATAAAACCTGTGCTCCCCGACACCGCACTTGTCACCTGCCACCAGGATGACTGCCTGGCGGTCAGGATCGAAAGCAAATGCGACCCGCCAGACCGCATTGCGCCCAGTGAATCTCAACTCCTTCATGTTCGGATATCGGGATCCATTCAATGTATCGACATGAGGTCGCCCAAGCGCTGGCCCTGATGATTGCAGCAACCGCAGGTGACCCAGCATTCGCTCCTGAACGCTGTCATCCAACGCATCGAAATCGCTGAGGAACTCCTCACAAAATCTGATCATCCACGCCAACAAAATACCTCCAGAGGAATATTCCCTCAAGTAAATATTGAAAGAAACGAGAGGGGAATTTTGTCCATCAGCACAATTGGATTGATAGCAGGTAAACCAACGCCTTTACGTAGGAATAACGTTGTTTTCTCGTATGAAAAAACACCTCTCCCAGTGATTAACACTGGCCAAATGCCGCCTCAGATGGGAACCTTTACGCACACGGAGACGTCCACTCCCCTGCAACCCGCTTCGGTTGGGGACTGGTTTCATCAGCTTTTTCGGGCCCGACGGGGTTCGGCTCATGGCCTGATCGCAGCCTTCGGTTGCTTCACGCTGCTACTCGCGAACACACCACTCGCTGCCAGGTATGGCCGGCCAAAAAAAGAGTGTGCTCGCCGACAACACAAGGAGTCCGCCTGTGGCTACACGCTACGGAAAAGGGCTGTTGGGATGCGCCACCGTGCTCGTCATCCTGGCCCTGCTGATCCACTGGATCGGCATCGACACGATCGCGCGTTACCGCGACGATCTTGGGTTCTACCTGCAAGCGCACCTGATACTGGTGCTGGCTTCGATGGCGGCGGCGTTGGCCGTGGGCATCCCCGCTGGCATTGCGCTAAGTCGACCGCACCGGGTCGACAAAGCCGAGCGCTTCATGCAGTTCTTCAACGTTGGCAACACCATTCCCCCGCTGGCCGTTCTGGCCATCGCGCTCAGTATCCTGGGCATCGGCGCCGGGCCCGCGATCTTCGCGCTGTTCCTCGCCTCCCTCCTGCCCATCGTGCGCAACACCTACGAAGGCCTGAAAAACGTCCCCGCCTCGCTCAAGGAAGCCGCCACCGGCATCGGCATGACCCCGCGCCAGCAACTGTGGCAGGTGGAACTGCCCAACGCCGTGCCAATCATCGTCGGCGGTGTGCGTGTGGCCCTGGCGCTGAACGTGGGCACCGCACCCCTGGCATTCCTGATTGGCGCCAACAGCCTGGGCAGCCTGATTTTCCCTGGCATTGCCCTGAACAACCAGCCGCAGCTGCTGCTGGGCGCCGCGTGTACGGCGCTGCTGGCATTGCTGCTCGACGCCCTGGTGAGCTTCTCCAGCAAGCGCTGGCTGGAACGTGGCCTGGCCCAATAAGACGAGGGAACGTATGAAGAAGAGAATCGCCTTGCTGCTCGGCGCAGCCCTGCTGTTTGCAGGCGTTGCCCAGGCAGCGGACAAACCGCTGGTGCGTATCGGTGCGCGGGTGTTCACCGAACAGACCGTGCTTGCCGAAATCACCGCCCAATACCTGCGCGCCAACGGCTTCGATGTGCGCGTGACCACCGGCCTTGGCAGCAGCATTGCACGCCAGGCCCAGGAAACCGGCCAGCTCGACCTGATGTGGGAGTACACCGGTGTGTCGTTGGTGTCGTACAACCACATCGATGAACGCATGCCAAACGCCGAAGCCACCTACGCCAAGGTCAAGGCGCTTGATGCGAAAAAAGACCTGATCTGGCTGACCCCGTCGAAATTCAGCAACACCTATGCCCTTGGCCTGCCTAAAGAGGTCGCCGAGGCCTACCCGCAGGTGAATACGATCAGCGACCTCAACCAGGTGCTACGTGACGAAAGCAAACGCAACCACCTGGTAGCCCTGGACACCGAGTTCGCCAATCGCCCGGACGGCCTGGTCGGCCTCAAAGCCATGTACGACCTGCAAGTCGGCAGGGCCAACATCCGCCAGATGGACGCGGGGCTGGTTTATACCGCCATGCACAACAACCAGGTGTTCGCCGGGCTGGTCTACACCACCGACGGGCGCCTGAACGCGTTCGACCTCAAGTTGCTCGAAGACGACAAGCACTACTTCCCTGACTACACCGCTGCGCCTGTCGTACGCAAAGCCGTGCTCGACGCCAACCCGCAACTGGCCGCCCTGCTCAAACCGCTGGCCGAGCAGCTCGACGACGAAACCATGCGTCAGCTCAACGCCCAGGTCGACGTCGAACACCAGAACCCGACCGCCGTGGCCGCAGCCTTCCTGCGTGAACACCCCTTGAAGGAGGTACAGCCATGAGCCTGCTCGACACCTTCGCCCACCTCGATTGGGCCCAGGTCCTGCAATTGACCTGGCAGCACATCATGTTGGTCGGCATTGCCGTCAGCCTGGCCATCCTCGTCGGCGTGCCACTGGGCATCCTGATGACTCGCTTCCCGGCCGTCGCCGGCCCCCTGCAAGCCAGTGCCACGGTGCTGCTGACCATCCCCTCGATCGCCCTGTTCGGCCTGCTGCTGCCGTTCTATTCCAAGTTCGGCCAGGGCCTCGGCCCACTGCCGGCGATCACCGCCGTGTTCCTTTATTCACTGCTGCCGATTCTGCGCAACACCTACCTGGCGCTGACCAACGTCGAGCCCGGCATCCGTGAAGCCGCGCGCGGCATCGGCATGACCTTCGGCCAGCGCCTGCGCATGGTCGAACTGCCCATCGCGGTGCCGGTGATCCTGGCCGGTGTACGCACCGCCGTGGTGATGAACATCGGCGTGATGACCATTGCCGCGACCATCGGTGCTGGCGGCCTGGGCGTCCTCATCCTCACCTCCATCAGCCGCAGCGACATGTCGATGCTGCTGGTCGGCGCCGTATTGGTCAGCCTGCTGGCGATCATCGCCGACCTGCTGCTGCAAACCCTGCAACGTGCCCTGACTCCAGAAGGACTGCGCTCATGATCGAACTCAAGAACCTCAGCAAAACCTTCAACGTCAACGGCAAGGACGTCAAAGCCGTCGACGCGGTCAACCTCACCGTCAACGAGGGCGAAATCTGCGTGTTCCTCGGCCCCTCGGGCTGCGGCAAGAGCACCACGCTGAAGATGATCAACCGCCTGATCACGCCCACCTCGGGCCAAGTGTTCATCAATGGCGAAGACACCAGCGCGCTGGACGAAGTGACCCTGCGCCGGCGCATCGGCTACGTGATCCAGCAGATCGGCCTGTTCCCCAACATGACCATCGAAGAGAACATCACCGTAGTCCCGCGCCTGCTGGGTTGGGACAAGCAGAAGTGCCACGACCGCGCCCGCGAGCTGATGCACATGATCAAGCTCGAACCCAAGCAGTACCTGCAGCGCTACCCACGCGAGCTGTCCGGCGGCCAGCAGCAGCGTATTGGCGTGATCCGCGCGCTGGCGGCCGAGGCCCCGGTGCTGTTGATGGACGAGCCGTTCGGCGCGGTCGACCCGATCAACCGCGAGATGATCCAGAACGAGTTTTTCGAGATGCAGCGGGCGCTGAACAAGACCGTGATCATGGTCAGCCACGACATCGACGAAGCGATCAAGCTGGGCGACAAGATTGCCATCTTCCGTGCCGGCAAGCTGTTGCAGCTGGATCACCCGGACACCCTGCTGGCGCACCCGGTGGATGATTTTGTCAGCAACTTCGTCGGCCAGGACAGCACATTGAAACGCCTGTTGCTGGTGCGCGCCGAGGATGCGGCAGACAACGCACCGTCGGTAAGCCCGGAGACGCCGGTGAGCGATGCGCTGGAGTTGCTGGACGAGCACGACCGCCGCTATGTGGTAGTGACCGATGCGCAGAACAAGGCGCTGGGCTATGTGCGCCGGCGCGACATGCACCGCCAGCAAGGGACCTGTGGCGACTTCCTGCGCCAATTCAACGCCACGGCGTCGCACGATGAGCACTTGCGCATCCTGCTGTCGCGGATGTACGAGTTCAATCGGTCGTGGTTGCCGGTGCTGGATGCCGAGCAGGTGTTTTTGGGCGAGGTGACGCAGGAGTCGATTGCGGCTTACCTGAGCTCGGGGCGCTCGCGGGGGGCGAAGACCAGCATTGTTTCGCCGGCTGAGGCGGTGGTCTCCTGAAGAAATGAGTTGGCCTCTTCGCGGGTAAACCCGCTCCCACAGGTCCTGCGTAATTCCTGTGGGAGCGGGTTTACCCGCGAAGCAGGCGACGCTACATCAGAACCCTACACTGGCCTGCACATAGAACGTCCGCGGCTCACCCACATAAATCCCCGCATTGTTATCGCTGGAGCGGGTGAAGTACTGCTTGTCGAACAGGTTCTTCACCCCCGCCGCCAGCGTCAGGTTGGACAGCTTCGGCCCGAAGTCGTACCCACCGCGGGCATGCCAGGTCACGTAGCCCGGAATGTCGCCATACTGCCCATCGGCGCTCGGCTCGGTGATGTAGTCGCCATTGAAGCTGCCATCGGCATTGATACCGGTACCCGGCGCGCGCTGTTTGGATTGGGCGTAGGCGTCCAGGTTCCAGGTCCAGTGGTTGACCGCGTAACGCACGCCGGCAGTGGCCACCTGGCGTGAATAGAACGGCAGATCACGGCCCTTGAAGCCAGGAATCTCCCCCTCGTAAGTCGCGCGGGTATAGGTATAGCCGCCATTGACCGACAACCCCTCCAGCCGTGCATCCAGCCCGGCCAGGTCATAGCGCACCGACGCCTCGATCCCTTGGTGCTTGGTGGCGCCCAGGTTGGTCCAGCCGACATCGTTGCTGATGTACTGCAGCTCGTCATCGAAGTCGATGTAGAACGCTGTCAGCTCACCGGCGAAGCCGCCATTGTCATAACGCGTCCCAACCTCGTAGGTCTTGGCCTTTTCCGGCTCCAGGCCATTGGCCGTGCTGTTGCCGGTGCCGCCTTGGCCCAACTGGAAGTACTGCAGGCTGCCGAACGAGGTCTCGTAGTTGGCGAACACCTTCCAGGCATCGGAGAGGTGGTACATCACACTCAGCGCTGGCAGCGGCTCGTTGCTGGTGATGCTGCGCTTTTTCTCCGCCACCGGGCGGTTGTTGGCGTCCAGCACCGGGCGGTCGCGCCAGTCGGTGTTGATGTGCTCGAAACGTACGCCCGGGGTGATGGTCCAGTTGCCGACGTCGATCTTGTCATCGATGTAGTAGGCGCTGGCTTCGGTGCCGCCGCTGCGGTCCTGGAACACGTGGCCATCGGAGGTCGGGGTCGACGTCGGTACGTTGTCGATCAGCGCCAAGCGGGTCGACTGCTCGCGCATGGCTTCTTTCAGGTAGCGATAGCCAACACTGACTTCCTGGGTGGTCGGGCCGGCGAAGAAGATCCGCGACACCCGCGGCTCAATGGCGAAGGTGTGGTAGTTGCGCGGGTACGAGGACAGGGTCTTCATGTCACGCGAGGCGATGGCACTGCCGCGAAAACTGTCGGTGTAGTAGGTCAGCACTTCGAACTGGGTGGCGTCGTCGAGCTGGCGCTGCCACTTGAACGACACGTCCTTGCGCCGGCCGGCAAAGTAATCGTAGTCACGCAGCGACTGGTAGGGGTTGCTGTCGTACTGAGCCTGGGTCAGGCCACCGGGCATGTCGGCACGGCCATCGTAGTAGTGGAAGTTGAGCCAGAACTCGTCGACGTCGGTCGGCGCCCAGTGGGTTTTGAGGATGACGTCGTCGATGTCGTTGCCGTTGTTGCTCTCGCGGTAGCCGTTGCCGTTCACCCCGGTGTACAACAGCGCAACGCCCATGCCGTTGTCGGCGGTGCCGCCGACGAAGGCCGATTCGGTGTGCTTCCAGCCGCCGTGCTGCGAGGTTTCCAGCGTGGTGGAAAGTTGTGCCGAGGCCTGCTCCGGGATTGCCCGGGTGACGAAGTTGATCACCCCACCGACGTTCTGCGGGCCATAGCGCACAGAGCCGGCACCGCGCACCACGTCGATGCTGTCGAGGTTGCCCGAAGAGATCGGCGCCATCGACAACTGCGGCTGGCCATAGGGGGCGAAGGCAGCCGGGATGCCATCGATCAACACGGTCGAGCGTGGTGACAAACGCGAGGTCAGGCCGCGCACGCCAACGTTCAGTGACAGGTCGCTGCCACCGGTGCCATTGGAATCCTGCACCTGTACGCCGGGGATACCGCGCAGCACGTCGCGCACGTTCATCGCGCCCTTCTCCACCATGGCCTCACGCCGCACCACGGTGCGCGCGCCTGGGTGGTTCTGGACCACGGCCTGGTCAGCATCGCCCAGCCAGTCGCCGACAACCTTGATGTCGGTGGGCGCCAGCTCCAGGCTACCGCTGCCCAGGTCGAGCGTGGTGGGCAATGGCTTGACCACCACGGTGTCCTGCGACACCTCGAACGTCAGCCCGCTGCCTTGCAGCAACTGTTGCAGCGCCTGCACCGGCGCCAGGTTGCCGGACACTGCCGGGGCCTGCTTACCAGCCACAAGCTCCGGGCTGTAGAACAGCTGCAGGTTGGTTTGTTGGCCCAGCTGGCTCAGCGCCGAAGCCAGCGGTTGCGCCTGGATCTGAATGGCAGTGCCGGCCTGCTCGGCCTGGCTGTTGACGGCCACGGCACTGACCGCAAGGGCCAGCGCCAGGGCGCGCACGCGTGGGAAAGGCTTGTTGTTATTCACGTCGTCAAGACATCCTGAAGTTCGGGATAAACGCCAACCGCATGCAAATGTAAATGCTTGGCAGTTGCAGCTGGCGAGGAAGACGAACGGGCTGAAAAAAACCTGAATCTATTTCGCGATTATTTCGCGAGAACCGTCTTCATGGGCTTTGATGGCCACCGGCAGGATGCTCGGCAAGGCGCGCAGCAAGGCATCGGTGTCGTCGCTGCTGAAGGTGCTGGACAGGCGCAACTGCGCCACCTTGCCGGGGGCAACGCGAAGTGGCTCAGTGCGGTAGCGCGACACTTCGGCCACCACCTCGGCCAGGGTGGCGTTGTCGAACACCAGCTTGCCCTGGCGCCAGGCGGTAAGCGCGGCGGCATTGACCGCGAAGGGAGGCGTCACCTTGCCTTGTGCATCTATATGCGCGCCCAGGCCGGCCGTCAGTTGCGCCTGCGAGGCATCCTTGCCCTGCACACGCACCGAACCCTGCTCCACCGCCACGCGGGTGGCGGCCGGGTCCAGGCGCACATCGAAGCGGGTGCCGGTGACGGTCACGCTGCCTTGGGCGGTATCGACCACAAACGGCCGGCTGCTGTCGTGTGCCACGATGAACATGGCTTCGCCGGCATTCAGCTGGATGTGCCGACGCCCGGCGCTGAAATCGACCTGCAGTTGCGTGCCGCCGTTCAGCGTCAGTTGCGACCCATCCGGCAACTCGACCTGCCGACGTTCGGCAAAGGCGGTCTGCAGCTGGCCCTGGTGGTTGAGGCGTTGGTACTGCCAGCCACTCCAGGCCACCCCCAGGGCAACCACCGCCACCCCGGCCGCCAATGCCTGGCGTACCAGGCGCCGGCGTGGCAGTTGATGCACGGACTCTGGTTGGCACAGCGCCTCGAGGCGCTGGCGTGGAATGAAGTCGGCGGCGCGCCACAGGCTGGCAAGCTGCTCGAATTCATCGCGATGGCGCGGGTCCACTGCCAACCAGGTGTGCAAGCGCGCCTGCAGCTCGGCATCCCGCGGCGCGTCCTGCACGCGGGCGAACCATTCGGCCGCCTGCTCGCGGACGGTGTCGGTGCCGTGCTGTTTCATCGAGGTCTCCTGACTCATCATCCCGACACATCCAGGTGTTCACGCAGGTGTCGGAGCGTGCGGATCATATACTTTTCGACCATGTTCTTGCTCAAGCCCATGCGCTGGGCGATCTCGGCCTGGGTCAGGCCTTCGAGCTTCTGCCAGATGAACACCCGACGGCAGTTGAGGGGCAATTCGGCCAGCGCCCGTTCGACGCTGTCGGCCAGCTCCAGGGCGTGCACGTAGGCTTCGGGGTCGCCGCTGCTGCTTGTGCTGGTTTCATCGAACACTTCCAGCGCCTGGCGCCGGTCCTCGCGGCGAAAACCATCCACGGCAATGTTGCGCGCCGTCTGGTGCAGGTAAGCGCGTGGCTGCTCGACCTGCTCGCGGGGGTTCTCCAGAACCCTGACGAAGGCATCGTGCGTGAGGTCCTCGGCCTGCTGGCGACTGCGCAGCTTGCGCGTCCAGGTGCCGATCAGCTCATGGTAGTGGTCGAGGAAGCCTTTGTGTGCGGACACGGTGGGGGTCGTCAGGGAGGCAGACAAGGGTGCGAATAGTAATGTTTCTCATCAAAACCGGCAAATCCGCCAGTCGGTAACAAAAAATTTTTGCGGATTTCATGGACGGGTGTGCCAGCAAATCGTGGCCATAAATATGAACACCACCGGCCCCTTCGCGGGTAAACCCGCTCCCACAGGAATAGCGCAATCCCTGTGGGAGCGGGTTTACCCGCGAAAGGGACAACACGGTCTATTCCACAATTTTTTACGCTTGCGAACCCCAGGGGAACATCTGCCGGTCACATGAGTCGGTTATTCAAATGGCAGGTCGTCGATCCGCGACGAACACGCCCGGATTGCCTGTTGATCTTGCATTCTTCACGCCCTAAAGTGCGCGCCGAACGTCCATGCTGGAAACGATCCATCCGGCTCAAGTACTGAGTAGGCGAACCAAAGTGGGGATACGGAGGACGTTCAGTTTGCAGCCACTTATCTTTTCAGTTTGCCCATGGAGTCCCTGAGCATGTCGATCCAGGTCGAAGACTATTTCGCGCGTGACACCTTCCAGAAAATGAAGGCGTTCGCCGACAAGCAGGAAACCCCGTTCGTACTCATCGATACCCAGATGATCAGCCAGGCCTATGACGACCTGCGCGCCGGTTTCGAATTCGCCAAGGTCTACTACGCGGTCAAGGCCAACCCGGCAGTCGAGATCATCGACCTGCTCAAAGAAAAAGGTTCGAGCTTCGACATCGCCTCGATCTACGAGCTAGACAAAGTGATGGACCGTGGCGTCAGCGCCGACCGCATCAGCTACGGCAACACCATCAAGAAGTCCAAGGACATCCGCTACTTCTACGAGAAGGGCGTGCGCCTGTATGCCACCGACTCAGAAGCCGACCTGCGCAACATCGCAAAGGCCGCACCGGGCTCCAAGGTTTACGTGCGTATCCTCACTGAAGGCTCGACCACTGCCGACTGGCCGCTGTCGCGCAAATTCGGCTGCCAGACCGACATGGCCATGGACCTGCTGATCCTCGCCCGCGACCTGGGCCTGGTGCCTTACGGCATTTCCTTCCACGTGGGTTCGCAGCAGCGCGACATCAGTGTCTGGGACGCTGCCATCGCCAAGGTCAAGGTGATCTTCGAACGCCTGAAAGAAGAAGACGGCATCGAACTGAAGCTGATCAACATGGGTGGCGGCTTCCCGGCCAACTACATCACCCGTACCAACAGCCTCGAAACCTACGCCGAAGAAATCATCCGCTTCCTGAAGGAAGACTTCGGTGACGACCTGCCGGAAATCATCCTCGAGCCAGGCCGTTCGCTGATCGCCAACGCCGGCATCCTGGTCAGCGAAGTGGTGCTGGTGGCGCGCAAGTCGCGCACCGCGGTCGAGCGCTGGGTGTACACCGACGTGGGCAAGTTCTCCGGCCTGATCGAAACCATGGACGAGTCCATCAAGTTCCCGATCTGGACCGAGAAGAAAGGCGAGATGGAAGAAGTGGTCATCGCCGGCCCGACGTGCGACAGCGCCGACATCATGTACGAGCACTACAAGTACGGCCTGCCGCTGAACCTGGCGATCGGTGACCGCCTGTACTGGCTGTCGACCGGTGCCTACACCACCAGCTACAGCGCAGTGGAGTTCAACGGCTTCCCGCCGCTGAAGGCCTACTACCTGTAATGAACAACGGGGCCGCAAGGCCCCGTTTTCATGTGTGCTGGCTTG